>NZ_BAAHWV010000027.1:0-50910 GCF_054601255.1 Viscerimonas tarda
AAATTTCAGACGCTTGGCTAAAGACTATGAATATACAATAAGCTCAAGTGAGGCTATGATTCATCTTGCTTTTATTATGATTATGCTCAATAAAATAAATCTCAAATAAAATTTAAACAGTTTCTTATAGTCCGACTCCATTGTAGAACCCGGGCGCAAGATACCTACATCGGAACCCGGAGATTCCAAATAGGAAAAATCATTGGAGGCAGCGCTGTTGCAGAAAGTGTCGAATTTTGTTATATCATCCACATAAATAGCGTATTCCGAACCGTCTTTCAAAAAAATAACACTGGCACGAATATTGTAATAACCTTTCTTATAATTTGCTACCAATATAGCGGCATCCGGAGTAGATGGAGCTGCGGATATGGGATGGGTATGCCCAACCATATAAGTATAAGTACTAAGACGTATGCTAACATAATTTGCTGTTCCAGGTTCAGCATATTCTCCTGATGGCTGTGAGAGAGCATGAATATCCCCATCAATATTATTAATAGCCATGCCATATTCAATATCCCGGTTGGCAGCATAGTCTCTTAGATCATCAACAACATCACTAGCTGACATAAGATCAGTTTCATAGTTACTCATCGTATTGGTTACATCATTGCTATTAGCAGCTGCCTTTGGTGGACAATCAGTACGTGTAGCCGGCTTTTTGGATGAACTATTATTGTTATTGGTATTTCCATTGTTATTCACCCCACTCTGTCCGCGCGCCCCATCGGTAGTATCGTAGTCAGTATAATCATCGTCATCGTCCCACCAATCGTCATCATACCACCAGTCGTCATCATCATCGTTCCAAAAATCATCATCCCAAAAGTCATCTTCGGGATATACTGTAACTTCGGGCAGCATACCGCCATACCACATATCATCATCATCCCCATAAATATCCCAGGAGTAAGCCGACAGGCATACCAGCAAGGCGCAGGACAAAGATATGTATTTCTTTTTAAAATTCATTTTCATAATCGTTCGATTTTTACAGGTTACTTGATAAGCTTGACCGATTTATTCACCGATTTGCCGATAATTTTCAGGGTATAGGAACCCGGTGGGATAGAACCTGCCGGTATGACGTAGTTGTGTTCGCCACCGGTGTAGTTCTCCAGGTCGCTGGTATAGATGCGCTTTCCTGCTGCATCGTAGATTACGAAGCGGATGCTGCCGGCGTTTTCCAAGGCAAAAGCCACATTTATGCAGTCGTCGAAGGGATTGGGATATACGGCGAGCGATGCGGTTTGGCTGGCTTCGATGGAAGACGCTATCTTGCTTATGCGCTTCAGCGCCACATAGCTGGGCGAGGTGTATTCCCTGGTCTGCTCGCAGTAGAAGCTGACGTTCCCGGTCAGGTATTCCTCGCCGTCCCTGTATTCCCGCCTGAAGCTTCCGCTCTTCATTTCGATGGGGCGGCCGCCTTCGTGCAGCACAATGTTGTCGAATGTCCAGCCGCTTTCGTCCATTGTAGCGGTAATGGCAACGGTTGCGCTGTCCGATTCCGTCCAGCTTCCCTCTACCGTTCCGCCGGCGGTGCTGAGGGATACCTGCAACTTGGTTTCGCCCTCAATTTCCTCGCCCGACCAGTCGTAGGAAATGATTTTGCCTTCCCAGTTTCCGGCTATGCTGTTGTCCTTTACGGCATTGGCCACTTTCAGGTATTTCTTGGGGACAAGTGCATTGATGGGTTCAAGGGCTGCCGAGCGCAGTTTTACTTTTTTGCTGCCGTAGGTTTTCGAGTCGTTGCGCGCCATCAGGTCAATGGCCCGGGTTACGCCTCCGTCTGCTGCCTGTTCAAACCAGTATTTCCCCAGTTCAATGTTCCGCTCAACGCCGCGCCCCTTGAAGTAGCAAAGCCCCAGCATGTACATGCTGCCGGCATCACCGGCTTCCGCTCCCTGTTTAAAGTACTTGACGGCCTCGGTATAGCTTTGCTTTTTGCCCATGCCCTTGTAGTGGGCATAGCCTGTCACATAATCGTTGCCCGGGCTTTTTTCGATGTATTCCATCGCCTTCGTCAAATCCTGCTCCACGCCATGCCCGTACTTGTACATCAGCCCAATGTTGTAGTTGGCCCTGGCATAGCCCAGGCCTGCGGCTTTCGTAAAATACGAAAAGGCCTTTTCGTCATTCGGCACAGTACCCAGTCCCAGCTTGTACATCATGCCCACGGCATTGCAGGCTTCGGCATCGCCGGTTGCCGCCAGGCGCAGGAATATGCCGACCGCCTTTTTATAATCCAGCGTTGTGCCAACCCCGTTCAGGCAACGGTAGGCATAGCTTATGGCCTTGTCCCTGTCGGGCAAGTCGCTTTTTGCCCCCTTTTGTGCCGGTAAATAACCAAAACCAGCGCCGAAACACACGGCAAGAAGAAGTATCCTTCTTAATGCCCGATTTTTTAATGTTTTCATTTGCTTGATTTTTTTGAGGTTAGCTACCATTTATATCCACCTTGGTAAACAACGCCCTGGTGCTTGGCCTTCTGCAATGTATTGGCTGCCTTCAGGGGCTTGGGCTCGAACTTCTTCAGCTGGGCAATGTTTTCCTTTTGCCTTTCGATGTTGTACTTGTCGCAGGTGTAGGCGATTTTTTCCAGCATCAGGTACTCAAAAATCTCGGTGGTATATTGCGCCAGCTCCTGTTCGGCGTATTTTCCGGTTTTGCGCAGCGCCCTTACTTTTTCGGCGGCTTTCTCCATAATTTCGGAGTGGGCAGAAACCCGTGTGTAACTGGCCTTTTGCTTTTCGGAAAGCAGATCCATAAAGCCCGTGTTGAATTTCTTCTTGGTTTCATAAATCAGTCTGGATGCTTCCAGCCTGTCCGCCACCTTATTTATGGCAGAATCCATTTCGGCCGAGTAAGTATCGTTCATAGTAATTAAAACGGCTAACTGTTCATTGTCGAGTTCAACCATTTTACAGAGTTCGGCTACTTTCAGGGGCGCAGGTTCCTGCTGGCCGGAAAGCCGGTTCAATCCGCCGGATAAGATCAGCAGAGCTGAAATAAAAAGAATTTTTTTCATGATAAATAAAATTTTCAAGTGAATAATAATTTTGTTTCTGCCCAAATACTTATTCACATACACGCATAAAAAAAGCGGGGGCAAACTCTGGATTATTTGTTCACTGAGGTTCTCGACTACCTAAACTATCAAATAAATGAGTAAAGCCCACGCCGTAGCGTGAGCGTCATCACTTTACTCTTGATAGTTTTTTTGAAATTGTCGAGATTTCAGCAAACAAGAAATAAGTTAAACGCTTTTTTCCAATATTTTAAAATGCGCGTATTACCACGCTCCTATACCATAGGCAAATTATTTTTGTGTATTATTACTAAAAAACAAGGTTATAAGAATTATTTTGATAAATGCAAAGTTGAGGCGGTTATTTTTGGGGAAATGCATGAAAATTTTAAAGGCTGAAAGCCTTAGCCTGACGGCTATACCATCAGGGCAAACCTTAAGTTTGTCCTGATGGATTTTAAGCCTCCCCCACGGGGAGGTTGGGAGGGGCTTTCTTTTTATCTATGTATAAAACCATGATAACAATTACATTAAACAACAGCGGACAAAACATCAGCGTTCCACAATCGTGGGCGGAAATTCGCTTGGGCGATTACGAGCAATGGTTTTGCTACGAAGCCTCTAACCGGCTCGAACAGATTAATTACATTGCCGGTATATGCCATATCGACCCGGACGTTCTGCTCGAAAGTCCGGTACAGGTTTTCGACCTAGTTTCCCGTACCACCAATTTTCTCTTCGATGAAAATACCGGTCAACCCGAAAACAGGATTGAAATTGAGGGGATAAGCTACGCCATTTCATCGGGAGACGAACTGACTTTGGCCGAATGGGTGGACATAGAATCGGTCTTCGAGGGCGATAGCCGGACGCGCTTGTCGGAAATACTCGCCATCCTGTGTCGCCCTGCCGGTGAGGGTTACGACAGCAAGCGGAGCGAAACACGCCGACCATTGTTCGCCAATCTGCCGATGGATAAAGCGATGCCGTTGCTGGCTTTTTTTTTGCTTCAAAACAAAAGATCGGAGACAATTTCGAGCCTCTATTCACAAATAAAGGAACAGGGCAAACTCTATCTGCATCTTATGCTGGATTTTGCCGGAAATGGGGCTGGTACAAAATCGTTGCCGATTTGGCGGAGGATAAAATTCTTCTTTTTGACGAAATACTTGCAAAACCGGTTGTCGAAATTTTCGGATTCCTCCTCTACCGCCTCGATAAAACCCGTATGGAAACAGAACTAAAACCCAAAATTCAAAACTTATGACAGCATTTTTAATGACCCTGCTTCTTTCGCTGACAGGCTATTTCTTAGGCTGGATTCTGACAGAGCATCCCTATTTTGCATTGGCCGGGCATTTTCCGAAGCTCAATCGAAAACCCTTTAATTGCCGCCCATGCACCACTTTCCATTTGATATGGCTATTGCAGGGAATAGCGGCTGTGCATATAGAGTCTTTCACTTTCTTCCTGATTGGACTGGCTTGCGCCTTCATCGTTTTCATCCTCCTGTATAGCGATAACAACAATAAAATAGACCAATAAACCGAATAAGTTATGGAAATAAAACAACAAGTAGAAAATCTGATTACCGAAATCGACAGCACACACCGTTACAGCATGAGCCGCATCTATGCACTCTACAACCAAGTATTTGAAACAGACGAAACACCCCAGGCATGTGCCAGCTGCCTTATCCGCAAAGTCAATAAACTGCGGACCTGGCTCAATATTTATGCTGTGGAAACGCCGAGGAAGAAGAGAAAAATAAGCGTGTGAAAGGAGTGTAATTCGATTTAGTTAAAAAGTGAATTTTTGCACACCAAAACGGCTTTTTCTAAAAAAAACTTTGATTATTCTAACTATTTTGTATATTTGCAGATCGAGTAATGTTATAAACCCTGATTTATCAGGAAGTTATAAATAAAGGTATATGAAGTCTTTTCTCTAGTCTCATATACGTTGTAAACAAAAGAGAATATGAATTTAGAAGAAATTGGAAAAGCCATTCGACTTATCAATGAAAAAGAGAAAGGTTACAAAGATGAGTTGGTGAAAAGCCTTGGAGGCTTGGAGTTATTTGAAAAGCTTAGTCGGTGTGGCTTTATTAGCCATGGTGTGATGCCTCAGAAAGATGCCCCAAGCCGAGTAACGTGGAGGATAACTGATATGGGGAGGAAGATGAGTGTTTTTTCTGAATCCGCATAATCACAACGACGATTGTTCGATGGGGAAATAACGTTTGAATGGATAGGGCTTATTTAAAAGTTTTATCCATTCTATTTTGGCTGTGTAGTAATATGATTAAACGCTATTGTGTATTTTGGTATCCAACAATCTTTTATGTTAAAGAAGATTTTCCTGCCAGGGAATATTATATCAGCGGGGATCTCTCAGACGGAGTAGGAGATCCCTTTAAAGTAAGATTAGATTTAAGAGAGAATAAAAACATAACCATAACATCCTTGGCAATTCCAAATAATTGCCAAGATTTTGTTGTCGAGCTTAGATATGAAGATTATAGCAGGAACGGGTTATTTTTATATTCGTATGAAATAGATGAAAGCGCCCAGTCTCCTCTTTTCGCAGGAGACGGAGACGAAAGATGGGACTTGCCTGTTGCGATCTACCATCTGGCAAAAGGATTTTATCATGACCATGAACACCACGAGCACGGTGAAGACTCCATATTAAAAGCGTATTTTGACGAAGACTATGTGTTTATTCATACTCCAGACAATAAAGCCTTAATGCATTATCTTTTTAACTATGAAAAGATTTTTAAGGCCTTGTCGGATTCGGGTTCAATATTTTTATCACAAATCAGAACAACACAACGAAGCATTGAAGAAAATCAGCAGGCAAGTAGTCTTGGGGTTGGAGAGATAGATAGACTTTTGGTCCAACGTAACGCTTTGAATCTTTATTGTGATGGAGCAATTGGGCAATATACTTATTATCGCTGTTTATTCAATTCCAAATATAACCGTTCTTTTTGTCCGCCCCATCAAAAGTCAGGCCTGGAAAAAGGTTCGTATAAATGGGTTCAAAATATAGAGAATGCTCGAAGGAACATAAAAACGATACGATCTATTAATCATACTGAGTTTGATCTATTCGCAATAAAAGAAACAACAAAGCTAATTGATAAAGCAAATGCGATGCTTATCTCAGGAGATAAGATAGCCAAGCAAAGTAAATACCTAGGATGGGTTAGCGCTATACTAGGGGTGATTAGTGTTGGCCTTGCTATTTGGGTAATGCTATTGAGTTAAATAGTGTAAACAATCAAAACTCAAAGCAGGCACAAATCCGATCGGATTCAATAAATCTCCGGACCAACGAAAAAATAGAGGAATTGGAAAATAAGATTCAGAAAATAAGAGATAAGACTATTACTATAAGTCAGATGGACTCTGTTTTGTCTTATAAATTTACAACTCAAAAAAAATCCAATAAAGGCGTTGCTGGACAATAAACTTTTCTCAATTCCTCACTTCCATATATTCAATATCCATCGCCTGAGGCTGCCCGTTTTCTGTCGATTCTATGCTTGACGGGTAACCGGCATTGTTGTATTTGTAAGATATGGACGTGCTTGTGGCGGTTCCCATCGAATCGGAGTATTCCCGTTCCAGCAAGTTGTTTTTTATACCCGAAACTCCCAGATATACGACCAGAAACCATTGCGGAACAGTTATATCGCGCGTGATGGATGCCTTATTGTCGAATTTATATACGGTTGTACTTTCAAATATCGTTGGTTCCACGCTGCTGTAAATAGTATTGGTTTTCAGCAGATTGCCGTTTTCGTCGTATTCAAATAAGGATGTTTCCTCACTTTTGTTAAACATGGAGGAACTTTTTACCACCTGCCCCTTTCCGTTTATAGTCAGACAGGTATTGATGGCGCCTTGTTCGTTGGTCAATTTTAGGATAGAACCTTTGTACGAACAGGTTATTTTAGTCGATTCGGGTTTTGCGGGCAAGCGTTTATTATCCTCATTATCAGTAATAAAAAGTTGCGTTCTCAGGATGTTTTTTATGCGGCCAAGCTTATCGTATTCGATGACGATTTTTACACTTTGTTTGAACCGGCCATCACGCGACACCCCCGATGCATTGTTTTCATATTCAATAAGCCGCCGTTTGTCGTCGTACCGGAACAGGGTGTAATTATCTTGAATGGAATCGCTCAGGATGCTTACCGGTAAATATTTCCGTTCCTTTTTGCTGTCGGCATCCGGCACATCCAAGGCATTTCCACAAAACAATGCGGAAATAGGGGAGAGGATAATCAAAAGTAAAAAGCAAGCAAACTTCATCATAGAAGCTGAATGGGTTAATTTGCCCTCGTATAAGCAACCGTCATCTTAAATTTCAGGTTATCGGATTGGCTGACCGGATAAGCAAAGGGGTTGTACTGAATTATGTAGTTACGCTCCAAAGGGCTGAAATTATCATCCAGATTTATATGCTGCTCCACTATTTTTGTGCAATTATTTTGTACGCCGAGCGTTTCGTACATGTCGAACCAAACACCGTTGCGCGACATATTCAGCACGATATTGATAAACCATTGAGGTATATTCACTTCGCGATAAACACCCCGTTTGGCATCCGAACCGAAAGAATATTGTTTACCCGATTCATCGGTAATTTTCTGCACATTGCCCTTATTATCGTATTCAAACAAGCTGAACCGGCCATTTCCTTGAGTGTATTTCAGGACCTGCTGCTTTTGATTTAACAAAATTGTATGTGTTTCGGTAAAGCCCGTCTGATTTTCGACATCCACAATAACCACCGGTTCGCCCGTATAGGGATAACTAAAATTGCGGACGATTACGTTCTCAAAAACAAGGCCACCTTCCAAGGCATCATTGGTATGAGAGGTCATTTTCGTAATTCTCCCTTGTGCATCGTATTCTATCTGCGAAAGGCTGGTATTTGTCAAGTCGGCAGTCCCTCTTTTGAATGTAATTTCATCGGCAATTTCCACCATGCGGTTGTTGGCATCGTAGGTATATTCCGTCCGGCGTGTATTGGCGAGCGAATCGGTGATGTTTAAGGTTTTCGGCAAATACAAATAGTTGCCGTTATCAACAGTATCATCGTTATTTTCACAAGCGCTGGTCAGTATGCAGGCGGTGATGAGCACTGTCCCTACTATTAGTTTGTTTGCTGTCATATTCAGTTTGTTAAATCCACGGGTTGTAGCTAGGCTATTTATCCGTTGAAGTTATGCATATAACCCTTTTCTTCTTTTTGTTTTTTGGACAACAGAAGTCCGATTATTCCGTTTTGCTTTATCTGCTTTGATAAATTCACTAATCCCTTTCAATTCATCTTCGGTCAATGGTTTCCCATTGATAACAAAGTCAATTCCTTCCGGTTCTTTAATGTATCCCATAACTATGCATTTTTAAAATATCTGTCTATCAATTTATTTGCCGCAGGTGTATTTATAACCATTAGTTGTCCACTATACAATTGGGCATCCAATGTTTCCTGATAATGTTTTACTAATTTTGTTTTGGCAGTAAATGAAACATACCCTTCAAATCCATGCTGAAACGATATTTTACAAGCGTATGCTACAAGATTTCCAGCAACACCTTCATACAGTTTGGTTTCCCCAATATTGAACGGCGCATTTTCTAACAAATTCATATAAACATGATCAGATTCAATCGTTAAACTTACAAGTCCTTGAATAATATCAGGATTATTTACAATTGTGAGTTTATAAATTTCCCTGCTGTTATCATCTAATTCCGCTTTCCAATTGAATAGCCATTTATTTTTTTCGAGACATGTTTCAAATCGCCTTTTGTCAATCGAAGAACGTCAGTTGCAAAACTGTCCTTTGAAATAACATTCCGAATAGAGTTTGTCAGACAATCTATTTCAAAATCAAGTTCACCCTTTTTTGTTTCCTTAGTCATATCTACAAAGATACTCATTTTCTTTCAATTCCAAATTAGTAGTTAAAGAGATTCCTCTTAGTTCGTCGTAGCCTTCAAAACTATCATTCCCCCACAAGCTCAATAACCTCCAAATCGCGAATATTCCCGTCATCCAGCACAAACTTCACCAGGGTGCGCACTTTGTGAAAGCCGTATTTTCCGGCGGCTCCGGGGTTCATTGTCAGGCAATTGTATTTCCGGTCGTAAATTACCCTTAGTATGTGCGAATGGCCGCAGATAAAGAGTTTTGGCGGCGAAGAGCGCAATATCTGACGGACTTTCGGGTCGTATTTACCGGGGAAGCCGCCTATGTGGGTCATCAAAACATCAACCTCTTCGATGGTAAACCGCAGAAATTCGGGGAAAGCCGTTCTTACTTTTGCATCATCTATATTGCCATACACTGCTCTGAAAGGCTTAAACTTCTCGAAGCGGTCGGCCAGAGCCATCGAGCCAATATCGCCCGCGTGCCACACCTCGTCGCAATCGGCAAAATGTTTTTCATATTTTGCATCCCAATGGTTGTGCGTATCCGACAAAAGACCTATTTTTTTCATTGTCCGGTGGTTGGGGTTGATAAAGATTTTTCTTTTTCGGCATCCAAATCGGCTTTCGATTTACTTTTTGTAACGAAATACACGCCCAGAAATATCAGTACGCCCGCCACTATTTTCCCCATCGAAATTTTATCCATGCCCGCCAATATGGCGATGAACGAGGCAATGAGGGGTTGCAGGTTGTTGTACATGGAGATGGTAGTAGCCCTTATCCGCTGTTGTGCATGAGGAATAAGCATATAGGTGATGAAGGTAGCGCCAAACAGCGTGAAGAAAATCATCAGATAAGGCGTTATGTCCGCTTGACGGAACAGTTCGGCATCGAGAATATCGTTGTACGTGAACGGGAACAGGAAGATGGTTGAATACAAAAACATCCACTTCATCAGGGTAATCGAAGAATATTTCGAAGCCAGCGGTTTGGACAGCACCAGATAAAAAGCATAGCAGAAGGCGCTCGACAAAATAGCCAGATTTCCGGTTGTACTCGAATTTTGAGTAGAATTGCCCTGATGGCTGGTGTAAACGAGCAGTATAGCTCCCAAAGCGCCGGTAATTACGCCAATCACTTTCTTCGATGTAATCGGCTCTTTGAGCACAATAGCGGCAATTATCATGGCAAACAGGGGGCCGCTCGTAATAATAATAGAGGCATCTACGGGGGATGTTTTTCCCAGCCCGTAAACAAAAAGTCCCTGATTGACGGCAATACCCAGAATACCGGATACGAAAATAATCAGGTGGTCTTTCAATTGTATTTGTTCTTTTTTTACAAACAGGGAGGTCATCCAAAAGGCAACAGACGCAAACAACATGCGTGCCAAGGTCAGTCCCGACGAGGAAATATGCCCCGACAACAAGGCCTTGCTTATGGGAATATTAATGGCAAATATAGTAACAACAAAGAACATAATTAAATGTCCCTGTTGCTTTGAGGAAAATTTCATCGCTTATTTGTATTTGTTGTAGGATATAACTTCGGCGGCCTCTTTCCGTTTTTTCGGCCTTATATCTTGTGCCGCGTAGCCAATAATAATGTCGAGCAATACCCTTTTTGAGTCGGGAATATTCAATAATTTTTTAACTTTTATTTCGTTAAACCATCCTAAAATGCAACTGCCTAAACCTTCCGCTTCTGCCGCCAGACAAATATGAGCGGCGGCGATGCCAATATCCACAAAGGCAAAATGTTTGTCTTTGATTATACCGCCAATCCCCGAACTTAAATTCACTTTTTCTTCCACGATGAGAATGTGAACAGGCGCCTGCTTGGTGAAGTGATTCATGCCCAAAAGATGCGCCGATGTAGCGTCAGCTACTTTATCTTTTAATTCCGGGTCGGTTACAACGATAAAATGCCAGGGTTGGGCGTTACATGCCGAGGGCGATAAGCGGCCAGCCTCGAGTATCCGCTCTATTTTTTCGGCTTCAACCGGACGGTCTTTGTCGTATGCACGCGTGCTTTGTCGTTTTTTTACAAGTTCGGGAAAATCCATATTCGAGAGTTATTTAATGGCGATGATACGGCTGATGTATTTGCCGATAATGTCAAATTCCAGGTTGACAACCGAGCCGGTTTTTATCTGGTGAAAGTTCGTATGTTCGTATGTATATGGAATAATCGCCACCTGAAATGTGTTATCCGTGGGGTTGCACACGGTGAGGCTTACGCCATTGACGGTAACCGAACCTTTATCGACGGTGAGGTAGCCTTTCTTCGCCATTTCCTTGTCGAACAGGTATTCAAACCTAAAATACCAGCTGCCGTCGGCTTCATCAATCTGTATGCATCTGGCCGTTTGATCGACATGACCCTGAACAATGTGCCCGTCGAGGCGACCGTTCATCAGCATACTGCGTTCCAGGTTCACTTTATCGCCCACTTTCAGCAAGCCCAAATTCGACCTGTCCAGGGTTTCTTTGATGGCCGTTACCGTATAAGAACTTTCGTCCATGCGAACAACCGTCAGGCATACGCCATTGTGGGCAATGCTTTGGTCTATCTTCAACTCGTGAACAAACGAGCAGGCGAGTGTAAGGTGCAGATTCTCATTCTCTTTTTTCAAGGCAACGATTGTTGCCGCTTCTTCAACAATTCCCGAAAACATAGTATGTAATTTTTATTATTCAGAACAAAGATACGACATTTTAAACAAAGCTGGATTGAAAATAGTTTAAACTATCCTTTAATATTGTTTGCTAGTGTATTTAAGCTTGTTTAACCATATAAAATGAGGAAATTCTAAAATATTTATTTACATTCGTTGAGCTAATAATCAAAATAATTAAATTATGAATACAAAACAACTTTTAGTATTGGTATTTGCCGTGCTGTTGGCAAATACGGCCTTTGGACAAAGCGCTCTGCATTTGCTTATTCCTGACACGCGAACAGTCGATGATGCTCCCGGCGCATCAGGATATAGCCAGGTTATTCGCGCCGATTTTAAAGAGCGCAGTACGATTGGGGTGCCCGGTCAAAATTCATATTCTACCAGCCTGACAATAACACCGTGGTCGGATCTTACAGGAAACCTTGTGCACCAGCTAAACTTCAACGATGGCGGATTATTTTATAGAACAGGAGTACACAGCGGAGACTGGAACTCGTGGAACAGGATATTGACGGTAAACACCGACAACTGCCTTGCTGGTCCACTAGATATAAACGGCACGCTCCGAGCCAAAGAAATTAAAGTAACCCTAAACATTGGCGCCGACTTTGTTTTTGACGCCAACTACCAACTAAAATCGCTTAACGAAGTGCAGGACTTTATCAAGGAAAACAAACACCTGCCCGAAATACCCTCTGCCGCCGAGATGACAAGCGGCGACACCGACTTGGGCGTATTGCAGGTAAAGCTGCTGCAAAAAATTGAAGAACTGACGCTGTATGTTATTCAGCAGAATGACGAGATACAGAGTTTGAAAACGAAAGTAAACGAATTGGAAAACAAATAGGGGGGATTGATTATGAAAAAGCAACTATATTTTCTTTTATTAGCGATATGCCTGACAAGTTTAGCTTGCAAAGAAGATGAGATGGTTATTCCTGAACCACCGGAAAATGTCAGTCTTTTGGGAACATGGGTTGAGGAACTCCCTTACACGGGGTTTCGCGATACGATTGTTTTTGAAGAAGACGGCGTAGTAGGGAAGTATTTTTATATCTATGATGAGGCTTACAATGAGGAACGCGACATAAAAAATGCTGTTAGCTATATAGAGTCAGGTGATACTCTATTTCTGACAAATAAATACTATGAGGCGACTGATACCTGTAAATTCACTATAGCAGATGGGAGATTGACCATTCAAACATTAAAAGATGCTGATCTTTTTTATTATGCCGGTGTAGCAAGGAAAGAAGTTTCCTTTGTCAGGGTGTGTGCGGATTGTGCGGGAGAACCTAAAAATATAGACATACAAGATTTCGCGATACCTGTTATTTGCTGGTCGAATAATATAGAAGATAAAAAACTCTATTTGATAAATTCGCAGCAGGATTGGAATACACATTTCAGCTGTAATATTCCGAATGCCGGAATTGATTTTGAGAAATATACACTAGTTGTTGCTCGTGGACATTATCCAAGTATAGTATATAGAGCACGAAAACAGCTAACACAAATTGAGCCAAACAAGTATCAGATGAATATTGAAGCGTTTATAACAGGGTTGGCATCACCTGGATCATGGCGAATAGCCGTATTGACGTCCAAAATCTCTCAAGACGCAGTTGTTGAATTGAATTTACAACATCCTTAAATTTCTGTTATCATGAAACGATCATTTATTTTATTGACTTTTGCCCTTTTGTGTTTATCTTTGAATGCTCAAGAGCAATTGAATAGCGAACATTTTTATTACTATAAAGGAGATAAAGTATATTTGCAAGCCGATTATTCCCGTATTTCGATAGCATCGACAAGCGAATTTTCTACTATTGCCACATCTGTAACCCTACCTGCATCTACGATTGAGAAAGCAGGGAAAAGTTATGCACGGCAAAATGTAGTTATTGCCGATAATATACCTAATCCGTCTCAGAATGGCGATGTATATTTGGCTGAGATGAAGCTGGCGAACAATGTTAGCCAAACAACCTATTTTAATATTATTCAGAATTTGCAGGAGGTGAATAACATAATCAAGGTTACCCCTTCCTACAAGTATTTGAATGAGCCATTGGGAACATCCAACAATTTTTATGTGAAACTTTGGGATGCGGCTGATGCACCCATTTTATACAATTTGGCCAATCAACATGCAATGCAGGTATTGGGGCGTAATGAGTATATGCCTTTGTGGTTTACGGTGGCTTGTACCAAAGAAACACCCTACAATGCTTTTGAAGCAGCTAATTTGTTTTACGAGACTAATTTGTTTGCAGGTTCGGAACCGGAGTTTTTGTATGATATTAAATTAGCCTCAAGTGATCCCTACTTTGGCGATCAATGGGGCTTGAAAAATACGGGACAGTACGGAGGTACGCCGGGTATTGATATAAAAGCGGAAGAAGCATGGGCCATAACTACCGGTTCACCCGATATAAAGGTCGCGGTATTTGATCTCGGCTTTGAGCTGGATCATCCCGACTTGGAAGATAATGTTTATGGAACCGGATACAATGCATCAACAGATACGAGTCCTGTTTTTGTATCGCATTATCATGGTAATAATTGTGCCGGTATTATCGGCGCCCCACAAAATAACTCAAAAGGCCTAAGTGGAGTTGCACCCAATGCTAAAATAATCTCCATAGGCGCCCCTCTCCTTACTTCTCCTAGTGCTCAGTCGCTAGCTAATGGATTTAACTGGGCATGGAAACATGAGGTGGATGTTATCAATAATTCATGGAATACTATTCCGTCAGCGCCATCAGATGTTTTAGAAAATGCAATTGACAGTGCATTGACTCGTGGACGCAATGGTAAAGGAACTATCATCGTTTTTTCAGCAGGAAATGCTAATAACACAAACATAGTAATTCCAGTAAACAGAGATTCATTGATATTGGTGGTTGGAGCAGTAAGCCCTTGCGGGGAACGAAAAAGCCCAACTTCTTGCGATACTGAAACCTTGTGGGGAAGTTGTTACGGCCCACGATTAGATATTATGGCTCCGGGGGTACTAATCCCAACAACTGACAGGCAAGGAGATATAGGGCTTAATCCATTTTTGAATGCACATACAGAGTCTGGAGGAAGTATTCTGACCAGCGACTATGCGGACGAGGATTATACCGCTACTTTCAATGGCACATCGGCAGCAGCACCGCATGTAGCAGGTGTTGCCGCCCTTGTTTTATCAGCCAATCCAAATCTTACAGTAAAGCAAGTTAATGATATTATCGAATCTACTGCACAAAAAGTAGGGGATTATGATTACCAACTTGCCGAAGGGCGGACAAACGGCGCTTGGCACGAAGAGATGGGTTATGGATTGGTAGATGCTCATGCAGCCGTTGTACTTGCACAGAACACAATTCCGGAATCTTGTACAACATATATCAACAACCAAACTTATGACACTGGTACGCACAATATATTTGGTTGTACTGTTGAAATTACCGACACAACAATAGAAGAAAATACTACTGTAAACATTAACTCGACAGAAGGCGTAACCATCGGCCCCGATTTTTGGGCAAAAGAGGGCTCCAATGTAACCATCACAGCATCGCAGGCTTCCCCCAGCCTCCTATCTGCCAAAGCTGCCGACAACACCGAAACAGCCACCTCGCTGGAAGAAGCAGTAACCACACAAAATCCAGCCGGAAAGTTCAACTTCACCGTATATCCCAATCCCAACGACGGGAATTTCACGGTGGAAATAACGGGCGAGGTACAACCCTACACGGTGGAGATTTACAATGCTTCGGGCGGTATGCTGGGCAAAACCAGTTGCGATGCCGAGGCAGTAAACATTAACCGCTCCGATTTACCCCAGGGTATCTATTACGTCAGGCTGTTGATGGGCAAAGAGGTTGCTACCAAAAGGGTGATAATAAAGTAAGCAACAATACTGCGTTATACCTCACAAAACCGCATTTCGATACTATTCGGAATGCGGTTTTTATTTAACATACCTTCATGTTTGAATAAACAGATAAAAAAACGTATCTTTGCCAGTCTTAACGAAGTAGTTAAATACAAAACACTTAAAAAGGAATAAATGAAACGCTTATTTTCTGTCATCTTGTTCATTGTTACTATTTTTAGCATAACAGCACAAACAACTGAGCAAACATGCCACTTCGGCATCACATTCGAAATCAGTAATAATGCTAACTGGGGATATGGCGAACCGGTGATATTGACGGTGGAACCAAATTCGGCTGCCGACATTGCGGGAATCAAGCCCGGCGATATTATTATGGAAATCAATGGCGCTGCAACCTACCTGAGAAATTATCAGACAATTGCCCCCTGGCTATTCGATAGCGATGCCAGCGTAGCTACATTCACCATACGCAATCTCAAGTCTTACTTCAAAGAATATGAATTGCCACGCCAATGCCGTCCGGTAAATTCTATCAGCGAATCGGAGCTGGCGACCTCATTCTCGTTCTATAGCCTCGAAAATACGCAGGAACGGGTTTTTATCCTGCCGCTGCAAATCACAACAAGCAGGGATGTAGATTATTCGGATTACCGCACCTACAGTTTTATCGACAGGCAGGATAATATTCCGGTCGATAGGCGCATTACTGCCGAACTGGAAAAAGTGTTGAACGAAAAAGGCTTGGTCTTTAGCGCCGATAATGCCGATATACTCATTCAAACATACTATACCTATCTGCCCAATCCCAAATACAATCCGCTAGCGAATACATCGAAAGAAACAAGCGCCTGGCGATACAACCCGCTGACCAAGGAAATGGTGTCGCTTCCTATCCTTTCGGGCGATAATCCCTTGGCAGAGCATAGCGGACAGTTTATTCTGGAGTTCGGTATCCGGTTTTTCGATAAAAAATACATCAACCCCAATGCTGCCACTTTAATTTGGGAAGCGCACGTAAAGGAATACACCACATCGCAATTCACACTCGAAGAATATATACCGATACATGCACCGCTGATTTTCATGCACTACCCCTATTCCTCGAGCAAGTTAACGGCCAAATATGTTGTAAGCAAGAAGAAATATTATTACACCGGCCTGTATTATAGTACGGGTGATATGAAAACGATTACCGATGTTGAACGAAATTCACCGGCTTACAGGGCTGGAATTCGTCCGGGCGCGGTGATAGAAAAAATTAATGATACGAAATTTGTATATAACAAAACCGGACTGCTAAACGGATACAAGCGTTTTATATCCGAAACAATGAAGTACCGGAATCCTCAAACCTTGTTTGTTGATGCCCAGGGATTCCCCGATTGTATGTACTGGAAAGAGAGTGAATACAAGAATGTAAAGAATGCTTTCGGTCAAACAATCTATACTCCCATATTCAAGTATCTGTATAATTTCGAAAAATATATTTCCGGTAAACCGGTAACTACGCTTTCGATAGAAACAAAAGGGAAAAAATATAAGATTACGCCCGAAGAACGAAGTTCGATAAGTGTCAGAACATTTTAATTTCAATAAAATATAGTTTAATATTGGTGAATAGCTAACCCCTGTTCACCTTTTGTTTATTTTCTACAACTAGGTATGATTACAGTTTCAAATTTAAGTATTCAGTTCGGCAAAAGAGTATTGTTTCAGGACGTAAATCTAAGGTTTGCCAATGGCAATTGCTATGGAATTATCGGCGCAAACGGAGCCGGCAAATCCACATTTCTGAAAATCCTGAGCGGAGAAAAAGACGCTACACAAGGCTCTTTTTCGATGGATCCCAACGAGCGCATGTCCATTTTATCCCAAGATCACTTTGCTTTCGACAACCAGTCGGTCATGGATACCGTTCTTCAGGGACATACGGTGCTGTGGGACATTATGCGGGAAAAAGATGCTCTCTATGCCAAAGCCGATTTCAGCGATGCCGATGGAATACGGGCCTCGGAATTGGAAGAAAAATTTGCCGAAATGCAAGGTTGGAATGCCGAAAGCGATGCCGCCACCCTGTTGAGCGGCTTGGGCATTGGCGAAGAGTTGCACACCCAGTTGATGGCTAACATGAGCGGAAAGCAAAAAGTGCGTATTTTGCTGGCCAGAGCGCTTTTCGGGAACCCCGACAATTTGCTGCTGGATGAGCCCACCAACGACCTCGATATTGAAACGGTAATGTGGCTCGAAAATTACCTGTCCAACTTCGAGAACACGGTATTGGTAGTTTCCCACGACCGCCATTTTCTCGATTCGGTGTGTACGCATATCATTGATATTGACTACGGTAAAATAAATCTGTATGCCGGTAATTACAGCTTTTGGTACGAATCGAGCCAGTTAGCTCTGCGTCAACAAAGCCAGCAAAACAAAAAAGCCGAAGAAAAGAAAAAAGAACTGGAAGAATTTATCCGCCGCTTCAGCGCCAATGTAGCCAAATCGAAACAGACAACCAGCCGGAAGAAAATGCTGGAAAAACTGAACATTGAAGAAATTAAACCCTCTTCGCGAAAATATCCGGGTATCATCTTCACGCCCTCGCGCGAACCGGGGAACAAAGTCCTCGAAGTGTCGGGATTGAGCAAATCCATTGACGGAAAGACGCTCTTCAGCAATATCAGCTTCAATGTGGAAAAGGACGATAAGATTGTGCTGCTCTCGAAAGACCCCAGGGCAATGACCGCCTTTTTCGAGATTATCAACGATTATACCAGCCCCGATGCCGGTTCGTTTAGCTGGGGACAAACCATTACCTCCGCTTACCTGCCCTTGGACAACAGCGACTACTTTAAAGACGATATAAATTTGGTGGACTGGCTCACACAGTTTTCCGACGACACAAGCGAGATTTACATCAAAGGCTTTCTCGGAAAAATGCTCTTTTCGGGCGAAGAAATCTTGAAAAGCGCAACGGTTTTGTCGGGAGGCGAAAAAATGCGCTGCATGATTGCCCGCATGATGATGAAAAACGCCAACTGCCTGCTGCTCGATTCACCGGCCAACCACCTGGATTTGGAGTCGATACAAGCCTTCAACAATACCCTCAAGCAGTTCAAAGGCAACATACTGATGGCCTCGCACGACCACGAATTTATACAAACAATCTGTAACCGCGTGATAGAGCTAACCCCCAACGGAGCCATTGACAAAATTATGGACTACGACGACTACATCGTATCGGAAGACATAAAAGCCCTGAAGGAAAAGATGTATAAAAAGTAATTTGGCAATTAGAATAATGTGAATAATATGCCAATATGAATAATGCGGGAATGTGAATATTGTAGGGGCGCGATTAATCGCGCCCTTATTTTGCATATGCCCGCTGGCGCGAACATGTCTGAACCGTTGATTGTAGCTGATTTTATTGATTTGCACGATAATCGTAGGGGCGAAATATCTTTCACCCGCCGCCGCGAACGGGCGTTTTTGCCACGAACGGGGTGTTTTTGTCTCGCATGGGACGACACCAGTTTTGCCGATAAACCGAAAAAAGTCCTTTGGTTTTTTTTCATGCAGTTTCCATTAAAAATAAAATCTGCTTCCCGTTTTTCTAATTTATCGTATCTTTGCAAAAATATAATGCGCCCTGCTACAACAAATGATAAAGCCGCTAACTTCATTACGTTTCATTTTTGCATTCATGGTTTTGATGAGTCATTGCCCTTTATTTGTCAAAAGCGAACATCCGTTTCTTTATCACATTTTCTATGAAGGGTATGCCGGGGTTAGTTTCTTTTTTATACTTAGCGGATTTATTTTGGCGTATAATTACCAACAACGGTTTATCGGTAAACTTATCGAGAAGAAAACCTTCTATGTTTCGCGATTGGCCCGATTATATCCATTGCATATTTTCAGTATGCTATTATGGATATGGATGGGAAAAGATCTTCCGGTCGATTCTACATACCTTGTCAATTTGGTGCGCAATATCACATTATTGCAAAGTGTTTACCCCCTGGAAGGGATAAAATTCAACGCCGTTAGCTGGAGCCTTTCTACCGAAATGTTTTTTTATTTATCGTTTCCTTTTATCGTTGGCTGGCTGGTGAAATCGAAACGAAGTTTAATCGCTTGCTTTATCATCTTAATCGGTACGGTTTCTATTACCACCTGCATGTCCGAAGACAATGATTTTTCGGAATGGTTGCTTTATGCCTCTCCCTATTTTCGTGTTGTTGACTTTATCATTGGCATACTATTATATAATCTGTGTAAATCGGGCAAACTTGACCAATGGCGCAAACGCATTTCGCCCACACTCCTCGAATTGAGCGCTCTAATCCTGCTCCTGTTTTTTTACTGTATTGCTTTTTATGTGCCGCAAGTATATCGTCATGCGCTCTGGTACTGGATTCCTATCGGTATTCTTATTTTTTCTTTTTATTATCAGGCGGGTAATATCTCCAGGTTTTTTTCAACAAGCGGATGGGTATTGCTTGGCGAGATAAGTTTCTCTTTTTACATGCTGCATACTTTTGTGAAAGCTTATGTAAAAAGAGCCGGAGTTATATTCAATATAGATATTCCCATATACCTCGTTTTTATACTGGTACTGGTAATCACCTTGCTGTTCTCTTATCTGTCTTTCAGATACATAGAAGGGTCGGCCAATAAATTTGTGAAACGCCTTTTTTTGAAAAGGAAGTAGGTGGGATATAACTTGAGTTCGATATAAGAGTAGTCCATTTAAGGCTTTCAGCCTTAACTTTAGGCCTATGACTTAAAACTCCGAACTATAACTGCTCGTGTTTCCACAAGCATCGGTGGCGGTGAAAACCAATTGGCGCTTCTTCCCTTTGGTGAGGCGCTGGGAATCGAATTTGCAGGTGTAAACCGGAGATTTTACATCGTGCTCAAAAAGGGCGAACTTCCCGTCTATTGTTCCTCTGAATGAATTGATACCGCTTTTGTTATCACTCACACGGAGCTTGATGGCGGCTTCTGCTTCCCATTTTTCGGGATGGACGGGCGTAATTACCGGCGCTTCGTTGTCGCTGGAGACGGCTAGTTTCCGGCCTATTTCCCTTACATCTGCCACAATGCAGCCATCGGTATAAGTTCCGCCGATCCAGCTTTCTTTTCCGTTGCTTACCGACACCAAGCCATACTGATTTTTATTGGATAATGTATCGGATTTCAGCTTTATCCGCATCTCGGCTTTGTCCCGAAAAGGGATATAGCTATCGTTGACGGAGAAAATATCGGAAAAATAAGTTTTCGCAGCCTCTTGTCTCAGCCTGAGGTTGAAATCTTTGTAGAGGTTGCCGTTGGGAATAAACAGCGAAAAACTGTCGTTCGCGTAACGATTCTCCTTGTTCCAAGTCATGTACATTGCCCCTTTTTTCAACTGGCTGATGGCTTGCTTTTGCCCCGTTATCTGAAAATCGTAAACAGTAGTATTGTCATAAGCATCCGACAGTTCGTATCTCAGGTCGTACAGCCGTTCCTGATCGATGATGATATAGCCCTTGTCTATTGTTTCGTAAAACGGAAGCCGATTCCCGGGTTCGACAAACGATTTCATGTAGAACGAGCTATTTCTTCGCCAGGCATCAAAATCAATCAAACTGTTTAACATGGCCGAATCGTCGAAGCTATAAGAATTGATATTGGATTCAAAAACCTTCTTCTTATCGACATATAACCGGATGCGTTTAACCCCGTAAATATTGCTTGTTCCGGTCATCCGGTCGTAAGCCTTTACTGCCAAACCTATCTTTCCCCAAGCCTTCACAGGGATTCTGAGGGGGTTGTAATTTCCCTTTTTTGTTATCGTAATGTTCTGACGCAGCGGTTGATTGCTGCCATTCACTATCCCTTCCCCTTCCATTGGATAAACGGCAATGCCCCTGATTTCGGGAGCGACATTATCCGTTATCACTGTTTTGTAATACTGTAAGGGATCGATGGCATTTTCGGTTTTTTCGTCCCTTATTTCAAAATGCAGATGAGGGCCGCCCGATGAACCGGCATCGCCACTGTATGCAATTATTTCGCCTCTCTTTACCGGAAAGACGGTCTTTTCGGGAAGTAAATTGACGCGGAAGCTTTCTTCTTCGTACTGCTTCTCTTTTACATACAATGCTACTTGGGGCATAAAATTGTTCAAATGGCCATACACGCTCACTTGTCCGGTTTGCGGATGTGTGATGTACAAGGCCCTGCCGTAACCTGCCGGCGAAACAAATATGCGTGAAATGTATCCGTCAGCCACACAATACACCGGTTTATTGATAACACCCTGTGTTTTCATATCTATCCCCGAATGGAAGTGGTTGTTGCGCAATTCGCCGAAGTTTCCGCTCAGATACAAGGGAATATCCATAGGCTTCCGGTATTGAGCAAAAGCGCTGCCCAATAACGTTAGTAAGAATGCTGTCAGAAGTATAGTTTTCCTCATCTCTATTTTAAAAGCCCCTCCAAACCTCCCCGTAGGGGAGGCTTCTGAATCCCCCCTACGGGGGCAGGGGGGCTTTATTTCTTTAAAATATTCCGCATTTTCCGTCTGAAAATAGTGAACTTGTTGTAGTCCAATGCCGGATTCAGCCTGTCTATATCGGCTCCTAAGGCCGTAACGGTCTGAATGGGATATATGAGAATAAAATTATTGTCTTTAAAAAACCGGTTCAGATAGGTTGGGATTTTTTCCATGGCCGGGGTATAAGATATTTTATTCGGACGGCTCATTACGATGGCCATACTGTCGTCCGTTCTTATATCTCTAAGCAGCATCAGGAAGTTGTTCCAGTCGTCGAAAACATAATAATCTACATCTATCGGATGCTTTTCCTGATACAACCGTATAAATTTGATTGTATCGGGTGTTGCATAAATAACGAGTTTCTTTTTGGTGTTTCTTCCGATATTCCATACCTTATTCATCCAGAAAAGGAAGCCAATCTCCGAATCGGCGCGAGGAGGAATCACCACAAGATGCCGTTTGACTGTAGCCATTGGCTGGTATGGCTTGTAAATGAAGGTAGTTGTATCGCATTCGTCCAATACCCCTCCAACCAATCTACCAAGGAATGAATCGGGTATATCATTTTCTTTGTGTAATCCGAGTACAATATCGGTAATTTTTTGTTCCTTTACCACACTGCTGATGGCGTTGGTGGAATCGTTGTCGTAGCGTATCAGTTCGTTGACGTAATTATCGGTTGCAGCAGCTGTTTTTGAGGCATTTTCGAGTATTTTCCCGGCTCTTCGTTCATCTTCGGTATTGTCGCTGCCGTTATTTTTATTGATAACATTCAGCGCATACAAGTTATTCATCAATCGGGGATCCTTAAGCGCAATGCTCAGGTTAATCAACCTGATAACCAACTCGTTGTCGTTTGCAGGAATTAATATGCGTTCTTCGGTTTTTTTGTCTTCTTCGGCTTCGGTGAGGTCGGTACGGGCAATGTTCTGCGCCCCTTTTTGTGTGATGAAGGAAGATACCGTACATGTTACCAAAATCAACAGGATGGTTGCATTTAATACGTCCTCGTTCAACAATCCCAAGCGGTGCCCAATCATGATGATGGCAAGCGTTGCAGCAGCATGTGAGCTACTTAATCCAAAAATCAAATGACGCTGATCTTTAGAGTATTTGAACAACTTCTGCATAACAAAAGCGGCGATAAATTTGCCCAACAGCGCAAGTGTTGTTATAATAAAGGCAATCCAGACGGAGTTGGAATGTCCTATCAATATTTTTAAATCAATCAGCATACCTACCCCTATCAAAAAGAAAGGGATGAAAATGGCATTGCCCACAAACTCAATTCTATTCATCAAGGGCGATGTTTTGGGTATCAGCCTGTTAAGAGCTAATCCGGCAAAGAATGCGCCAATAATAGCTTCCACCCCGGCATACATAGACAGCAAAGCGGATAAGAATACCATCGACAACACAAAGATATACTGTAATATATTGTCGCTGATGTGTTTGAAGAACCACCGGCCTAAAATGGGCAATAGAAACGAAACAATGGCGACAAAAAGAATAAAGGGGATAATAATCCGCCCCCAGAATTCGCGGTTTATTTCTTCACCCGCAACCATGTTCGATACAACCGACAACACCAACAGGGCCAGCGTATCGGTAATTACTGTCCCTCCCACGGTGATGTTTACCGCCGGATTTTTGGCCACGCCCAATCTGCTTACAATCGGGTAGCTGATCAGGGTGTGCGATGCGAACATACTTGCCAGCAACACAGAACTGATGGCGGAAAATCCCAATATATAATAACCGGCAATTGTACCCAGAATCAATGGGCAGGAAAAGGTGAGAAGGCCGAAGACAATACTTTTTCCGCTATTCTTCTTGAAATCGTTCAAATCCAGTTCAAGACCCGCAATAAACATGATATAGAGCAGTCCGACTGTGCCGAACAAGTCGAAACTACTGTCCCTCAGTATCAGGTTAAAGCCATTGGGGCCAATAATCCCTCCTGCTATAATCAAGCCAATGAGGTGGGGTATCCTTAACTTGTTGAGAAGGATGGGGGCGCACAGAATAATAAACAATATTAATGTAAAAATTATTATTGGATCCTTAAACGGTATATCAAACCCTATGCTATCTAGTATAACCATCAATCTTTTTCTTACTAACTCTAAGCCTATAATTACAAACTATCGCTCGCCGGAGCAACTATGCCCCCTGATGCTGTTTTCGCAACAAATCGTTCACAGCTTTCACCGGATTGAATGTCTCGACAGGAACTTCCACAAAAATGGTATTCCAGTCCGACATGGCTCCGTTCCATAAGCCGGGCAATTCCAGGGCTTTCAGTTCTTTTCCGCTTTTCGATTTGATAGAGATGAATCCGGTGTTTTTATCCACCCGTTTTTTCAGGTCGAATTTATTTCCTTTGTAATCTTTCACGGCACAAACCAAATCAACCGGATTGAAATGGGTGCCTTGCTCAAACATGGCTTTTTTAGCGGGGTCGCTCATGTCTATCTGCGAGCTTTCGAGAATCTGAGGCGAAACGGTTCCATCCTGACTTACGGCAAGAAATGGGCCGCCGCCCGGTTCTCCCACATTCTTCACCATGCCGCATACACGGATAGGCCTGTCAAGTTTATTTTTGAGATACAATACCAGTTCAACGTCTTCGAGGAATTTTGTATCCGGGTTTTTGATGTTTAAAGTATCTTGTACGAAATAGAGTATTTCGATCAATTGTGCCTGCGTGTAATTTCCCGAATCAATTAGTTCGAGGTATTCAAAAATTTGCTTTTGGGTTTGAACGAGTACGCCGGCCAGTATTTTTTTGCATTTGGTGTCATCGACCTTGAATGTGTCGAGTACCACATTGTCGATATTCTTGATAAACAGGACGTCTCCATCCAAGTCGTTCAGATTCTCGATGAGTGCGCCATGTCCTCCGGGGCGGAAAAGCGGCTTGCCCTCTTCCCTGAAAGGATTATTGTCGGCATCGGCGGCTATGGTGTCGGTTTTTGGCTTTTGTTCGCTGAAACTTATCCGGTATTTCACGCCCAGTTTAGCTTCGTAATCGCTCTTTTTTGCTGCAATCAGGGTCTCGAACAACGAGCGGTGATTGGGGGAAACCGTGAAGTGAATATTTACTGTTTTATCGTGATTCTGTGCATATAAAGCGCCTTCGGCCAGGTGTTCCTCAACAGGTGTACGCGCGTAGTCGCCATAACGGTGGAACAACAGCAAGCCTTTGGGCAGATTGCCGTAATTTGCTCCCTGAACTTCCAACAAATTTTTTACGATGGCTTTATAGTTCCCCAAAGCGAGAAGCTCGGCGATAGACTTAGCTTCGTTTTTCAGGCACAAATCCTCCAGCTGTTTATAGAAAGCGAACTTTGGCAGGTTATCGAAAAACGTTTTCTCGGCGCCGGTTGCCGGTACAGCGTATGGCGCTTCGATAAACTCAAACAAGCTTTTAAACATCCGGCTTGCAGCTCCCGAGGCCGGCACAAATTTTATTATCTTCCTATCTTGTTTACAGTAAGCATCCCATGCCTCCAGATACTTCTTTTCGTCATCAATTTGCAGGATGCCTTTGCTTGTTGAGGCGGCAGCCACCAGTTCCAGAAAAGGGAATCCCGTGCGGAAGTAATCCAATTGTTCCTGTATTTCCTGTTCCGATATTCCCCTCTGCCTCAAAAGATTCAAGTCTTGTTCCGTCATCATAAATGTTCAAATTAAAATACGGGGCAAAGTTACAAATAAAAAAGAGCAAACTCACTAATATCAGGAGCTTGCTTTTGGTTATTTTATCAAAAAATATAACTATTCTTATCTCTTAAAGGTCGATATTCCGCGTTTGCGATTTTTTATGTGTAAACGCAAAATAAACGCCGAGAAGCAATACACAAATCAAAACATCCGTAGAGCCTAAAAAAATGGGAGACTCATGGTTGTTAATCGTTAATGGTTGGCGAAATGGTTTGATAGATTCTATCGACGCGCCATAAGCGGCATCATCGCGCAACATGTAGTAGCCATCTTCTTTGGGGAGAAAACTAGTTGGTGTTACAGCAATTGCAAGATTTGCTACCAATACAAAAACAGATAAAAACAATATCTTTTTTATAAACTTCATTCTTCGCATAAGTCGTGTTAAAACTGCCAAGTTTTTTGATTAGGCAAAGGTAGGTAGTGATTTTGAATCATGCAAACTTTTGTGGATTTAAAATAGGGCAAATAACCCAAATTAAATTTGATTTTATCGAAATATAAGATAACTTTGTATTTTAATTACTTATCAGTCAGTCGCACAAATTGGGGATGAAAAAGAGTTTATCCATATTGCTGCTTTTTATAATGCTGATTACAGGAGCGCATCCTGTACTGGCATTGCATTTTTGCGGAGGTGAGTTGCACTCTTTTGGCTTGACTAACCCGGTCGAAAAATCCTGCTGCGCTTCGGCACAGGGCGAGACACGTTCCGGCTATTCCGAAAAAGAGCAGAGCATAACCAAATCGCATAGCGACTGCTGCAATACGCAGAAAATAAAAATTGCTACCGACAACTACCGGAATCAGGTACAGCAATTGGATTTGAGCAAGTTACTGACCTCGTCCGACCATATAGGATTCGCACCGGCCTACCCTATCGGATGGACAACCCCCGAAGCGCTTAGGCTTGCCGAAAGTATCTTTCCACCGGGAACATCCGTCTTTCAAAATTCCGACATCCTTACCTACATTTGCATCTTCCGTATTTAATTAACAAATTTGTCAATTAGCAAATTGTTAAATTCGTAAAACCGACAGGTTTTCGTTTTTTCATTTGCTGATTACCGAATTTACTAATTAATTAAAGGATTATGCTTAACAGAATCATTAAATATTTTCTTGATAACAGGATTATAACATTGTTGCTGCTTGTTATGGTCATCGTTTGGGGATTGTCCACCGCCCCCTTCAACTGGCACGGCGGTTTATTGCCCCGGGACCCCGTTCCGGTGGATGCCATTCCCGATATTGGCGAGAACCAGCAAATTGTTGCCACCGAATGGATGGGGCGCTCTCCCAAAGACATACAGGAACAGATAACTTATCCCCTGTCAACCTCTTTGCTCGGTATTCCGGGGGTGAAGACTATTCGCAGTACGTCTATGTTCGGTATGTCTTTCATCTACATCATATTCAACGATGATGTGGAATTTTACTGGAGCCGTTCCCGCATTTTGGAGAAGTTAAATTCGCTTCCTGCCGGTGTTTTACCCGAAGGCGTACAGCCCAATCTAGGCCCCGATGCCACCGCTCTGGGACAAATATTCTGGTACACGCTCGAAGGCCGCAATCCCGAAACAGGAGAACCAACGGGCGGATGGGATCCCGACGAATTACGGACTGTTCAGGACTTCTATGTCAAATATTCCATTGCATCGGCAGAAGGAATTTCCGAAGTGGCCTCAATTGGCGGTTTCGTTAAGGAATATCAGGTGGAGATAAATCCGAATGCCATGCGGGCATTCAATGTATCGGTGATGGATGTGATGAATGCCGTACAAAAAAGCAACCTGGACATAGGCGCCGAAACAGTTGAAATCAACAAAGCCGAATACCTGGTCAGAGGACTGGGATATATTAAAAACGTTTCCGATTTGGAGGAAGCGGTTATTACCGTTCGCAACGGCGTTCCGGTAAAAATTAAAGATATAGCTTTTGTCAACTTGGGCCCGGCAACCCGTCGCGGCGGCTTGGACAAGGAAGGCGTTGAGGCCGTGGGTGGGGTAGTGGTTGCCCGCTACGGTTCCAATCCCATGCAGGTTATCGACAATGTGAAAGCCAAAATAAAGGAAATGGAAGCCGGACTTCCTCAAAAAGTGTTGGCCGACGGTACGGTTTCCAAAGTAACAGTGGTTCCTTTCTACGACCGCTCGGGACTGATACAGGAAACGATTGGAACACTTGAAACGGCGCTCTCGCACGAAATACTGATCTGTATTATTGTTGTAATCGTGCTGGTGTTCAATCTTCGGGCATCCGTTGTTATATCAAGTATGCTTCCTGTTATTGTTCTGGCAACTTTCATCATCATGAAATATTCCGGCGTTGAGGCCAATATTGTGGCGCTCTCCGGCATAGCTATCGCCATCGGGGTGATGGTGGATGTGGGGGTTGTCTTTGTCGAGAATATCGTCCGGCACATGGAAATACCTGAGAATAAAGATGTAACGAGAGGTAAAGCCTTGGCTAATTTGATATATAAAAGCGTAAGCGAGGTGTCGGGAGCCATTACAACGGCCATGCTGACTACGGTTGTCAGTTTTCTGCCCGTTTTCTTTATGGAAGCGCAGGAAGGCAAGCTATTCAAACCGCTGGCCTTTACCAAAACATTTGCGCTAATCTCTGCGTTGCTGCTCGGATTGTCGCTGTTGCCGACTTTGGCTTACTTTGCTTTTTCCATTAAGATAAATTCAAGACAGTTGCGGAAGATTGCCAACATTGTTCTTGTTGCCGGTGGCGCCTTCCTCTTTGCTTTCACCGGAGTATATGCAGCCCTGGGGATTAGTTTATTCGGGCTGAACAACCTGTTTGCTTATTATTGGCAAAACAAAAAAACAGCCACCTACATTAATATAGGTATCGCTCTCTTGGTAATTATCTATTACCTCACGGTTGAATGGTTGCCCATCGGGCCGCAGAAAGGACTCACACTTAATACGTTGTTCGTTGTCATTTGCATCGCTATTATATTGGCTATGCTGTGGGCATTGGTTATTTATTACGAGCAAATACTGCGCTGGTGCCTGAATCACCGGATGAGATTTATGCTGATTCCGATTGTTACCGTATTTTTCGGCCTGCTGATTTGGTTGGGTTTCGATACTACTTTTGGCTTCGTGGCAAAAGGGGTTGAATCTGTCGGTTGGAAAAGTTTCCGGCAAACAAGCTTCTGGCAGGCATCCAGTAATAGATTCCCGGGCATCGGCGAAGAATTTATGCCCAGCCTCAACGAAGGGTCTTTTTTGTTGATGCCGACAAGTATGCCACATACGGGCATTGAGCAAAACCTGCAATTTATCGAAATACTGGATAAACGCATAGCCAATATACCGGAAGTGGAGAATACCGTTGGTAAATGGGGGCGCGTCAACTCGGCGCTCGACCCGGCTCCGGCTCAGATGTTTGAGAACACCATCAATTACCGCTCCGAATATATTTTGGATGAAAACGGGCATCGGATGCGCTTCAAGGTAAACAGTAAGGGGGAATTCATATTAAAAGCGCAGCCCCTTGAATCCCCCGAAGGAAGACTTGCTACTATTCGAGACGGGAGCCCCCCTCCGGGGGGACGGGAGGCTTTGATTCCTGATCCTGACGGCGATTATTTCCGTCAATGGCGGTCGCATATCAAAAAAACAGACGATATTTGGCAGGAAATCGTTAATGTGTCGCATCTGCCCGGATTGACTTCTTCCCCCAAGCTACAACCTATTGAGGCGCGGTTGGTGATGCTATCGACAGGTATGCGCGCAGCTATGGGCTTAAAAGTCTCGGGTCCCGATTTGGAGGCCATTGAACAGGGAGGTAAAGCCCTCGAAACAGCTTTGAAGGGGATACCCTCCATCCTTCCGTCCACGGTATTCTACGATCGTGCCGTGAGTGCGCCTTACATCGAAATCAAGCTAAACAGGCAAAACATGGCTCGATACGGCATTACGGTAGCCGATTTGCAGGATGTTATCGGCGCTGCCGTGGGAGGAATGCCCCTCAGCACAACCGTAGAAGGACGTGAGCGTTTTTCGGTACGACTAAGGTATCCGCGCGAATTGAGGGATGACCCCGAAGAATTGTCGCGGCTGATAATACCCGCAGCCACAGGCATACAAATTCCTTTGAAAGAGGTCGCCGATATTGAATACACAAAGGGCGCCCAAATGATTCAGAGCGAGAACACCTTCCTGGTGGGGTATGTGATTTTTGATAAAATAGCAGGAAAGGCCGAGGTGGATGTTGTGAACGAAGCCGATAGCTATTTGCAGGAGAAAATCCGTTCGGGAGAATTGCAATTGCCCCCAGGCGTATCGTATAAATTTGCGGGGAATTACGAACAGCAAAAACGGGCTGCAACACGCTTGTTGATTGTTATTCCGCTAAGTTTGCTGGCTATTCTGTTAATCTTGTACTTCCAGTTTAAAACGGTTACAGCATCGTTTATCCACTTCTCGGGAGTTATCGTGGCTTTTGCGGGCGGATTTATTTTGCTGTGGTTGTATGGCGAAGCTTGGTTTATGAATTTCTCGGTGGGTGGCGCCAATCTGCGGGACTTGTTCCAGATGCATCCGATTAATTTAAGTATCGCGGTCTGGGTCGGTTTCATCGCCTTGTTCGGCATAGCGACCAACGATGGCGTACTGATGGGAACCTATATCCACGACACCTTTCTCGAACGCAATCCACGCACAAAAGACGAAATACGGGAGGCCGTTGTGTATGCAGGATTAAGGCGTGTCCGTCCGGCTGCCATGACCACGGCAACAACGCTCATCGCCTTGTTGCCCGTACTGACATCCACCGGCAAAGGAGCCGACATCATGGTTCCGATGGCCATTCCCACATTCGGGGGCATGTTGATTCAGTCAATGACGATGTTTGTTGTACCTGTGTTCCAATGCTGGTGGAGGGAAAGTCTTCTGAACCGAGATTCTCGCAAGATTAACGTGATTACCAAGATTTAAAGAACATGATTATGACAAAAGAAAAAATACAAAATAGCATCTTGAGAATCAGGAGAATCCTACTAAAATCGTGGTTCTTAATCATTATTTGTCCGGTATCAAGCTATGGACAAACCGATTCGCTCAGTCATTATCTGGAGGTTGCCGCACGGAACAATCCGGGTGTCAAGGCCGGTTTTTTGAGCTATCAGGCCTCCTTGCAAAAAGTTTCGCAAGCCGGCGCTTACGAAGATCCGCAACTCGAAATGGGCTTCTTCTTGAAACCGATGGATATTGTTGACGGGCGACAGGTGGCCGAATTTAAGTTGATGCAAATGTTCCCTTGGTTCGGAACCAAAAAAGCGGCGCAAACCGAAGTTGTCCACATGGCAAAAATGGCATTCGAGCAATTCCGCGAAAGTTGCGATAATCTTTATCTGGAAGTTTATACACAGTGGTTTAGCCTTTGCAGTTTGCAACAAAAACTGGCAAATAACCGCGAGAACAAAAGCTATCTGACCCAGTTGGAGGAATTGGCTTTGCGAAAATTTGCTTCCCCTTCCGCCGGTTCGACTTCAGGATATTCCCCAGCCCCTCCCACTTCTCCATCCGGCACATCTGCTTCAACGGGTGGCGGGATGGCATCAATGGGAAATGCAAGCCTTCAACAGCCTGCTCAAAGCAACAGCATGACTTCCATGAGCAGTTCCGGAGGTATGCAAGGGGGCATGGGCAGCTCTTCCGGTGGTATGCAGGATGTGTTGCGCATTCAATTGGAAATGGCGGAACTGGATAACAACATCGAAAGTATTCAATCGGAAATAAAGGCGGCAAAAGCCCGGTTCAATGCTTTGCTGAATCGCCCTTCGGGGAGTGAGGTTAGCATCCCCGATTCATTTTCGCCCATTCCCTTTCTGTTCGATATTTCTTCGGCAATGAATAAAATAGCGGCACAAAACCCGATGCTGGGAATGATAAGCGAAGAAGGGCTGGCCTACAAAGCCAAAGCCGAAATGGATAAAAAAATGAGTTACCCGATGTTTGGAATAGGATTGCAATACATGCTGATACAGCCCCCTAAATCACCCAAGGGGGGGACTTCGGAAATGGCATCTATGCAGAATCCTATGCAAGCCTCCTCTATGGGGGGAGGTATGGAGGGGGCTGACATGATTATGCCGATGGTCTCGGTCAGTATTCCTATCTACCGGAATAAATACAAGGCGCAACAACGGGAGAGCAGCTACCTGCAACAAGCCAACCGCGAAAAATACATCAATACCCGCAACGCTCTGGAAGCGGAGTTGTACCAAACCAATTACCGGCTGGAGGATGCTTCGGGAAAAATAGCGCTATACAAAAAGCAATCGGAACTGGCGCAGACAGCCTATAATTTAGCCTTACAGGAATTTATTTCGGGGAAAAGCGATTTGAGCAATGTGATACAAATCCAGCGACAGTTGTTGGATTACCGCTTGAAGAATGCCGAAGCCATTGCCAACTACAATATACTGGTCGCATCCCTGCAAAAACTGATTTCATTTAAAGATACCGAACAATAAAAAGCAAACCTTATGGAAACAACTAAAATAAGTGATATACTGAAGAATAACTACATCCGCTACGGACTTGTGCTTGTAGCCGGACTGTTGCTGGGATGGTTGCTGTTTGGCGGTTCGCCGGAGCACAACGATGCAGCAGAACATGTACACGAGGAAGGAACTGTGAAAACATGGACATGCTCCATGCATCCGCAAATAAAGCAGGACAAACCGGGGCAATGTCCTCTTTGCGGAATGGATTTGACACCTTTGCAAAGCTCAGGCGCCGATAGTGAGGCGATAGACCCCGATGCCATCCTGCTATCGAAAGAGGCGGTGGCATTGGCAAATATCCAAACCACCCAGGTCAGCCGCCAGAATCCGGTGAAGGACATCCAACTGTACGGAACCGTACAGGCCGACGAACGCTTATCTCAATCGCAAACATCGCACATAAGCGGGCGCATTGAGAAACTATTTGTTAACTTTACAGGCGAAAGCGTGCGGCAGGGACAAACAATCGCCACCATTTACTCGCCCGAATTATTGAACGCCCAGCAAGAATTGCTGGAAGCGGCAAAAATGCAATCGGTACAACCACTGCTTCTGCAAGCGGCAAAAGAAAAGCTGCGCTTGTGGAAATTGACGGATGAGCAGATAGAGGGGCTGGAGAAATCGGGAAAGGCAAATCCATACATCGAGATAAAAGCAAATACCAGCGGCATTGTGGTTGGGAAAAATGTGAATCAGGGGGAATATGTGAATCAGGGGAATGTGCTCTTTGACATTGCCAATCTTTCGCAAGTATGGGTACTATTCGATGCATACGAAGTCGATCTTCCTTTTCTGAAAGTGGGCGACCGGATAGAATTTACCTTGCAAGCCATCCCCGGAAAAACATTCAGCGGTAAGATTTCGTTTATCGATCCCTTGCTCGACAAAACAACCCGCACAGCCAAAGTCAGGGTAGAAACAGGCAATCGGGGAATGCAGTTGAAACCCGAGATGTATGCTTCCGCCAATGTGAAAGCGCCATTAAAACAATACAACAACGAGCTGGTCATACCCAAATCGGCCATCTTGTGGACGGGAAAACGCTCGATTGTTTACCTCAAACAACCCGATGTGGAATCGCCTGCGTTTATGCTTCGGGAGATTGAATTGGGACCAGCCCTGGGCGATTCGTATGTAGTTGTTTCGGGTATAACCGATGGCGATGAGATAGTAACAAACGGCGCCTTCTCGATTGATGCCAGCGCACAACTGGAAGGGAAACGGAGTATGATGAATACGCCCCCTCCAACCTCCCCGGCCTCTATCCCCCTACGGGTACTTTCTCCAAAAGGAGAAAGGAAAAGGTAAAAGCTTTTGGAGGCTTTTGAACCAGTTGTCATTGCGGGCTCCGACCCGCAATCTCCTGATAAAGGCACAATGTTTTGCCCCTCTGTTAGGAGATCCCGTGTCAAGCACGGGATGACAGCAGTCTCTAGGGGAGGCTGGTGGTAAAAAGACAGAGTACTAACTAAAAATAGAATTAAAAATGAAAAAGTATTTTTTGACAATTGTTGCCGGCATGTTGATATTATCGGCCTGTAATTCGAGTAATTCAAACGCTGCGGGCAACGAAGCTACTCCCAGCGAAGAAGTATCGGTGGTGGCTGACGAACATGCTATGCTGGGTGTACAGGGAATGTGCGATATGTGCAAAGCCCGCATAGAAAAAGCGGCTTCAGGGGTTAAAGGCGTAAGCGCTGCAACATGGGACGGCGAGAAAAAAGAAGTTCACCTGAACTTCGATTCGCATCAAACATCGGTCGATGCCATCAGCAAAGCCATAGCAAAATCCGGACACGATACCGACAAAGACAAGGCCGACGATGCGGTTTATGACGCTTTGCCGGGTTGTTGCAAGTACAGGTAAACAGCCAAGCCCCCCACCCCCCGTAGGGGGGATTTCAAAAGCCTCCCCTCCGGGGAGGTTGGAGGGGCTTCCCCCCTACGGGGGGCTGGGGGGCTTTTTTACAACGTGCTCGCCTTTGGTTTCAAGGTAGTCAGCGAATCAATTTTGACGGGTTTCCCACTGTCAATGCTGTTTCGTGCGGCTATCCCTATCAGCACCGACATGGCTCCTTCGCGCACACCGGCAGCTTGATTAAGCGTATCGGGCAACACTTGTTTCTTGAACACATGAGAATGGAGTATCGGGTCTCCGCCACCATGTCCGCCGGATTGGGGCATCACGCGGATAATCTTTCTCTTGCCGAAGTTTTTGGTCAGGTATATCACATCGCCATCTTCTTCTTCCCAGGGTTGGCGTTCTTTTATCCAGGCCTCCAAGCGGCCTTTTGTCCCGTTAAAGGCAATGCGATAGCCTTCGTAGGGCGAATAGGTGGTGAGCGAGTAACTTACCTGCACTTTATTGGCGTAACGTATCTGTACCGCCATTTTGTCGAATATATCAATATCTTCGCGGAAAACGCAACCATCGCGGAAATAGCCGTCGTAATGCTCGTTAGCCATGTATATTTCCGTCAGGCGTTTATCTTTAGAAAAGTCGCGGTAAAAATCACAGCTTGTTTTGTGGTCGCATAAACGGCAATTTTTTCCTCTCTGCTTCCCATTCTTCCCATAGAATTCCAATCCGCCAAAAGCAAATACTTCTTCGGGTTCGGAAGCCAGCCACCAGTTCAGCAAATCGAAATGATGCGTTGATTTATGCAGCAACAGGCTACCACTGTTTTTACGGTAGGCGTGCCAACGGCGAAAATAATCGGCGCCATGCGAAGTATCGAGGTACCAATGGAAATCAACTGAGGTAATTTCGCCAATTTCGCCTGCCCGCAACAATTCGTACAACTTGGCGCGGTGAGGCGAATACCGGTAATTGAACGTAACCGTTACCTTTTTCCCGCTACGAGCCTGAGCGTCCAATATCGCCTGACATTTGTGTTCGTCTGTGGTCATCGGTTTTTCGGTAATCACATCAACACCGGCCTCCAAGGCTTTGATAATAAATTGGTCGTGAGTTGCATCAGGCGTTGTAACCATCACCATATCGGGTTTGGTTTCTTTCAACATCTGATCGAAGTCGGTAAAAACCGGGCAATCGGTTCCGGTCGCCTTTTTCATGTAATTGAGCCGACCCGGATTGGAATCGCAGAAGCCCACAAAATCGACGTAATCTTTGTAGCCGGTATCAACCAGTTGTTTTCCCCACATTCCCGAGCCACGATGTCCGCAACCCACCAGTGCATAGCGGATTTTTTTCGATGGGCCTGCATTTGCGACCGCATCAGCCAATGTTTTTCCAAGAGCAGAGTACGCCATCATACTACCAACGGCAGCTCCGCCCGTTTTTAAAAATTTTCTTCTCTCCATAAATAGTTGTTTTTCAAGGTTTTGTTTCATTTGACCAACAAGTATAGATACACCCTTTGGACAAGTGTGATAAAGGTACAAATATTATGTATAAAAGACGAATTTATAAAGCTTTTTTTAATTCATATAGGTCAAAAAGCTGAAAAAACACAGATAGGAACGCCAATTACCAGGGCAACTGCATGAAAAATTTTACTGCTTATGCCTTTCGGTAAAGTTGCTGATATGAGCAGGAGATTCCTCCCTTTGGTCGGAATGACGGTCTCCTTTTTGGGAGAGGGGATGAGGAAGTGGCGGCTTCGCCGCCACTTCCTCATCCCTTAAACCACCAATGGGCGAGTCATTCCGACCAAAGGGAGGAATCTCATTCGTAACAGTAGTACTAAAATTTTTCAGGGTTTGCCCTGGTAATTGGCGTTCCTGTATTTCGTATGCTGTTATTGACTAATACTTCCTTGTTTTTATCAAAGAACAAGGAGTTTCTTTGTTATCGAAAATTCGGGCGAAAGTACGCGTAACATATACGGTCCGCTTGGAATTCCGCTTGTGGATACGTCAATTTTTTGGTTGCCTGCATTGTATGCCTGTTCCAGACTTTTGCATACACGGCCTTGTAAATCTATTATTTGTATCGAAACCTGCGATGTTTCTTTTACATTAAAGTTTACGGTAACCGGCTTGCTGGCCGCAACAGGAACAGGATATACCTGTAACTCAGATTCAACAACTTCCTGTGCTTCAATCGAAGAGCCTGTATATTCCGCCCAGGTGAATTTTTCCCAGGCGCCTATTTCGTAACGGTTGCAATTCACCGGTTTGGTACCGTTTTCGGAGCAGACAATAGCGTTTATAAGTGCACCTTTCAGCCCAACTTGATTGGTTCCCGCATCATTCCATACCAACATGGATGCGCTAGAGCTGGCAGTTTCAACTGTCATAGGCACTTTGAGGCCTTTTGCGCTCACATACCTTCCGTTAGAGGCTTTCAACTGCACATATTTACCCGTAGTAGATTGTTCAACGGTGAACACGCATTCGGGCGTTATGCTGGTAGCATCACAAACCAGTTGGTTTTGCGCGTTGAATGTCAGGTATTTATCCATAGCTTTCAGGGTAATTTTTTTGCCTGTCGCCGGCGCCGGTCTATCGTAGCTAATCAGAAAATTAGCAAAGTTAAAACCCGGTTTGTCCATGCAAATACGCACTTTGCGCGATCCGGCATTCAGCGTAATATCCGAAAGGAAAACGGAAGTCCATATCTGCGGATCATTTGTTCTGGGCGCTGCTATTGGTCCGGTTTTATCTACGCCGTCCACTTCCACATGAAAAGCGCCCTGCACCCCATCTTTCGAAGCTACTCTAAATTCCAATTTGTATTTGGTCGTTTGCGGAACGCTGAGTGTATAGCTGAGCCATTCGCCTGCAACAATGTTAAAGATATTGGCTTTTCCTTCGGCGCAAATCTGAATATCCGCGCCATCGTTCCGGTATATTTCACCATCGTTTACATTGTCGGTATCGTTCCATGTTACGCCTTTGGCTCCGGTTGTATAGTTTTCGGCCAAAACCATGTTGGGTATCGATTTTGTTCCGATAACCGGATCAGCCGGTTTAAGTCCTGTCTGAATAACAGTTTTTATGGTTCCATCGGTGTTGTAATACAATTTATCAACGCATATCGACCGGGCGCCCCCACCCGGATTTGTGCCGTGAGAGAGTACATTGTTGTGGTAAAGCAAGTACCATTCGCCCTTGTATTCGAGTATCGAACCATGGGTTGTTCCTTCGGTTGTTCCGTTCAGCATAACGCCGCGGGATGTCCATGGGCCAAGCGGGTTTGTGCTGGTGGCATATTGCATCCTGTTGTGTGTGTAATCGGTATCATAACCATCGGCATACGACAGGTAATAAAGGCCATTGTATTTATGCACCCAAGTTCCTTCGTGAAAGCCTGTTACGCCCGACATGGTTTTCATTTCTCCATCCAGTTCTATCATGTTTTCTTTCAGCTTGCCTCCGGCAGGGCCTCCGCTACCATTTTGATAAATGTAAGCTTGTCCGTCGTCGTCGATAAATACGCAAGGGTCTATGCCCGAGAACATGCCCTGAATGTAGCCTTGTACTGTGAAATTGGCGGCAGGTTCGGTACTGGTTGCCACGCCTATATGCCAGGTGTTTGTGCCGTCTTTGTGCGGAAAGTAGAAGTAATAGGTTCCATTCCGGTAAGCAGCGTCGGGCGCCCACATCCAGCCACCGTCGGGGTGCCTCCAACTTTCGGGTACATCCTGAGAGGAGAGTATTTCGCCGTGGTCGGTCCAGTTGACCATATCGTCCGTTGAAAATATGTGGTATTTGTCCATCCGGTCGCAACCTTTTGCCGGTTGAACATCGTGTGAAGCATACACATACAAACGACCGTCAGCCCAAACATGTCCCGATGGGTCGGCAGTAAAAATACGGTCGCCCTTGGCATCCACGCGAATAAAAGGATTTTCGGGCATAGCCAGTGGTTCGTCAGCCATAGTGTTTTGTGCGCAAAGAAGAATTGCGACAGCAAACAAGATTTTTTTCAGATTAAAAGGGTTCAACTGTTTCATGGTTCTGTATTTAATTTTGTTTAATAGCTAAATAATAAGTCGGTTATTCTCCATAACCCACCCTTATCAAGGGTAAAGATACTACAATAAATTAATTATACAACGCCGGATACAGAAGCATGTTTGGCATTGTGTAGTAAATAGTTATTACGTAAATTATAAAACCCTGCATAAATAACAATCTCCGAAACAAGGCTTTTTGTCGGAAAATAACTTGAAAATTTTATGCGGAAATGTGGCGCGGTATTAGTTTTGAGGAATGGGAATGCCGATAAAGAGGCGATTACTTGCATTTACTTCAACACCCAAGTACGGAAATGGGAATCACATTGACTCCGTCTTTGCGTTGATAGGGGAAACCGCTACTGGTAATTACATTTAGAGAAGATGGGTGTTTAACTTTGTCGAAGTCTAAAATGGTGTGAATTTTCAACAATGATTGAGCGCCCTCATCTATTCTGCGGTCTCCTAATTTTACTTCAAAACCTGCCCATGTTCCATCCGCTTTATGTACAATGGCATCAATTTCCCTCTCTTTTGCATCCCTGAAGAAACTTACTTTGGCTCCAATTATTTCGGCATAAACACGCAAGTCTCTAACAACAGACGATTCAAACAGGTAGCCGGTGTAGTTCAAATCATTCAATAAATCATCCACCGAAAGTTCCAATGCTCCAATGGCTAAAGAGGGGTCGACAAAATGACGTTTGGGCGTTGTCCGAAGGGCAACAGTAGAGCGAATGTGGGTGTTCCAAGCAGGCAAATCTTCAATAATCATCAGTTTTTCAAGTGCATCAATATACGAAAGCGCTGTATTTTCGGATACTTCTCCTTCCGAGCCTTTTACGTCCTCAACCATGGTAGAAATGGGAGTTTGCGTTGCAATGTTACGAGCGAATGAACGTATAAACCTCAATACTTTTGCCGCATCTCGCTTCACTCCGTCAGCTCGTGAAATATCCGTATCGGCAGTCAGCCCCACATAATCGCGAGAAAATTGAATCGCCGATTTTAAATTTCTCCCTAAAAGGCCTGGCCAACCTCCGAAAATCAACTGTTCGATAACTTCTTCTACAGAATAAACCCGCTCATCCATGCCCTTAAAATCGGGACTACCTTCGCTGTTGAGTAAATCGCGAAGAGAAACTTGTCCGCTAGAAAACCCCAACTCGAAACGAGACATCGGCCTCATCCGCAATATTGAAAATCGACCAACGCCGGAGTGAATCTTTGCCTCAAGTACAGGATTTGCCGAACCGGTAAGGATGAATTGTCCCGAACTCTGCCTACGATCCACCTCCCTACGGACATAGTTGAAAAGTTCCGGGTATATTTGCCATTCGTCAAGCAAACGAGGCGTTTCTCCACGCAGTAGTAATGTGGGGTCGGCAGCCATCCATCCGGCAACATTCGCATCCGTATCAACAAACACCTCGCTTTGGGCATGTTGTTGCGCTGCAAAAGTTTTTCCACAACTCTTTGCTCCGCGTATCAGCAATGCCCCGGAGAATCCTAAACGTTCCTCTATTTCTTTATCGACCAATCTGTTTATATATGTCATATAATCAGTTATTTAAAAGTATATTTGTAAAATAATACCATTTTCATTTGTGAGATAATACCATTTTCATTTGTTAGATAATACCACAAAGGTAGTGTTTTTTATTAAACTGCCAAACAATTAGTACCGAAAGAATGGGCGTGCTGCTGTCATGTAGAAAAGAACAAATATTATTCCCAATTCCTGCACCAAACAATCGGCGGAACAGCTCTTCCGTTCAACTGTCATTGCGGGCTCCGACCTGCAATTTCCTGTGCATGGAACAAAACTTCTGTGTTTTGCGCGTTTTGATGGTGCGTGTTCGAACATCGGTGGAACGCTAATTACGCCGATTACGCCGATTTTCGCAAATAAATTTGGAGAATGGCGTACGTTCGAAATACACAATAATCAAAACCAATATCGGTTGCATCGTAGGGGCGTATCGAATACGCTCAGCACACAATAACCCCAATCAATGCAATGATGAAACATTTGCCGGTTTCGATAGTTTGTGTATCGGGCGTATGCCATACGCCCCTACAATTCGTTGTGCAATGCACGGGGTTGGGCTCGCGCTTGGGGGATTGCGGGTCAGGCCCGCAATGACAGCCGGGGAATGTTGAAATCCTGCAAATCCTATAATCCTGTAAATTCTGATTCAGACAATTGGGGCACGGGCTGCAAGCCCGCGCCAGCGGCAATAGCGACAGAAAAAAATCATCATATAACAAAATCACGGGAGCGTACTCTCTCCCCTCTCCTTGTGGAGAGGGGCGGGGGAGAGGTGAATCTTCCCCAATTCCATAACCGATGGTATAAAGAACAGGGCAATACCTACTATGCAGATGATTATTCCTGAATAAACGAAGGCGTTTGTCAAGCCGATGCTTTCGGCGATGAAGCCGGTGGCCAGCAAGCCGGGTATGGAAGGTATTAGCATCAGGCTGTCGTAGGTAGAAAATACGCGGCCTTGCAGAGCCGTGTCGATTTTGGTTTGCAGTATTACCGTAAACGCGCTGTTCCAAATGGCGGCTGCCAGGCCGCTGATGGCTGTCAGCAAAACAAATGCGATTAGTCCTGTGGCGGGTAACAGTCCCGATAAAAAGAACGTCAACCCAATGGTGATACAGGTCAGGGCTATCAGAATAATTTTATTGGCTTTTTTCATTCGCTTCAAACTTATTACCGCCCCGCCTGCAAGCATACCTATTCCCCACGAAATTTCCACCACGCTCATCTGGTAAGTATTGCCCATGAAATGATTGAGCGTCATCAAGGGGAACAGTACCGAGATGGGGATAATGAAAAACATCACCAACACATCGCAACAAAACAACCAGGCCAGTCCGCGTTTCGAGAAAATAGCATACAACCCCTCTTTCATTTCCCTGAAAATGTGCCGCTCTTTCCCTTCTTCCTTTTCGGGATTGGGAATGGTAACGAACAGCAGGGAGGTACATGCGATAATAGCTCCGGCAATATCGAGCACAAGCACGCAGGTTATGTTGAACAAGCTGATGAGCAATGCCGCCAAAGCAGGCCCTGCTATACTGCTTATCGAATAAATCATTTGATTAACGCCTGCTATACGCATCAATTCCGATTCGGGGGCAAGCAGAGGCACGCTTGCTTGCATGGCCGGAGAATGAAAAGCGCTGCCCAACGAGCGGGCTGCCAGCAAAACGTAAATATGCCAAATCTCCGCTTCTCCAAACAAGAGCATCAGGCAAAGCACAGCCGTACAGGCAGCTATAAAGCCATCGGCGAATATCATGGTGCGCTTCCGGTCCCAGCGGTCGATAAATACACCCATAACCAAGCCCAGCGCGAGCTGTGGCAAAAGAGTCGCAATCATCGAAAAAGCCAGCACCTCAGCCGATCCGGTTTCGATGCTTAGCCAGAATACCACCGCATAGCCAACAATAGAACTAGTGAGCGTAGAAAACAGCTGTCCGGCCCATATAATAGCGAATGTCCTTTTCCAATTCGTTTTGTTGTTCTCCATCGTGTTCTGTTATTTTTTCAACCGGAGAGCTATGGCTTCGGCGCATTTCTCACCGTCCATGGCTGCCGAGACAATTCCTCCCGCATAACCGGCGCCTTCGCCACAAGGGTACAGCCCTGCGATTTCGGTATGTTGCAGGCTTTCCCTGTCGCGAACAATCCGGACCGGTGAAGAGCTGCGGCTTTCGACCCCTAACAAAACGGCCTCATTGCTCAGGTAGCCTCTGTGTTTTTTCTCGACCAGTCCGAATGCTTCCTGCAAACGCGAACTGATTGGCTGGGGCATCCATTCGTGCAGAGGCGATGAAACAATACCCGGCGCGTAGGATGTTGGCGGCAGGTCTTTGCTCAGGCGTTTGTTTACAAAATCGTCCATTCGCTGGGCGGGAGCCACCTGGGTTTTTCCGCCGTGTATCCAGGCTTGTTCTTCCAATTCTTCCTGAAAATGAAGCAGGGAGAGTTCTCCGTATTTGGCATATTCGGGAAAATCTTCGGGATGAATTTCGGTTACAATGCCCGAATTAGACCATTTCGACCCCCGGTTCGACGACGACATGCCATTCACTACCACCTGTCGCCCGTTGCTTGCCGCCGGAACGATAATCCCACCCGGACACATGCAAAACGAATAAACACCCCGTCCGTTGACTTGTTCCACAAAACTGTATTCGGCAGCGGGCAGGTATTCGCCCCTGCCTTCGGGGTTATGGTATTGTATTTGGTCGATCAGCTCTGCGGGATGCTCTATGCGGACGCCTATGGCCATGCTTTTGGCTTCGATACGCACGCCCTGCCGGTGTAACATGCGATAGACATCACGCGCCGAATGGCCGGTAGCAAGGATAACCGGCCCATAAAAAGTCTGTCCGGTATTGGTTTCGATGCCTTTGACCTCCTTATTTTCGAGGATAAGCGCATCCATACGCGTCAGGAAGTGAATTTCGCCACCCGATTCGATGATTTGCAGACGCATTTTTTCGATGATGTCCGGCAATTTGTCTGTCCCAATATGCGGATGAGCATCTACCAGTATATCGGAATTGGCGCCGTGCTGGCAAAAAACAGTCAGTATTTTCGCTATATTTCCGCGCTTATTGCTGCGGGTATATAATTTCCCGTCCGAAAACGCTCCGGCTCCACCTTCGCCAAAACAATAGTTCGATTCGGGATTGACAATGTGCTCGCGGTTCATCAGCGCCGTGTCTTGTTTCCTGTCTTTCACGTTTTTGCCTCGCTCAACCACCACAGGGCATATCCCCAGTTCGATGAGGCGCAGGGCGGCGAACAAACCGGCAGGGCCTGCCCCCACAACAATCGCCTTGGGCGAATATGATACATCGGGATATGTAACTCGCTCGAACTGAATTTCGGGCGCCGTTTCGTTTATATAGGCGCGCACACGCAAGTTGACGAATATGTTACGCTGGCGGGCGTCAATGGAACGGCGGAGAATCCGTACCGATGTTATGTCGCGGTAAAGTACGCCTGTTTCGGCGGAAAAAATCGTTTTTATTGTATCCGCATCCGCCGCTTGTTTGGGCGTAATGCGCAGGTCAACATCTTTTTGCATATAATTTAGCTTCTGTTTTTTGAGGCGTCCGGTTATTTCCGATCGCCTTATTTGTATCCTGCCGTTCTAAGGTCTTCAATCAGGCGTTTTGTACGGTAGTTTGCGCCATCTTCGGTGAGGTGGTAGGGTGTGTCGAAAATCAACGAATCGGGCATCCGGTACCTTTCGGGCGTCCCCAGCAAGTTCAGCTTGTATTTCCTGAACAAGTCGTCCAGCTGGTGTATGCTCTCGCGGGAAGAATCGAAAGAAAAAGCCTGTAATCCGGGATAGGCAAGATATACTTTTATGTCTTTCGCTTCCATTTCGGACGAAAACGCTTCCACTTTTTCTACCACGCCGGGGTTTATTTCTCCCAGAATTTCTATCATGGTTGTGGCCTTCCTTCTTTCTAGCGGCCAGTGAGTATCAATGTCTCCATACTGGTTAAATGCCTTATCGGAATAAAACAGCTCCGATTTCTTCAACGACCCGGCTTCATCAATTTTACTGCGGAGGTAATAATAAAGATAATTGGAGAAGGCGTGGTAATTGGAAAAATCCAGGTATTTGAGATTGGACAGGGAAACATCAAATATAACATGAAGCGCCTCTGTTCCGCCATAAGCTACTTCGCCAAAAAACTGATTGTATTCGGGCGATATGATTAAAACATCACCGGGTTTAAGGTAATGCCTGGCTTCATTCATCGCAAAAACCAATCCGATACCGGCGTGCAGACTTGCATTGATGGGGTTCACATTCAACGAATCTTTTATCATCCGGCTATTCAGTCCGAATGCCGCATTTGAACCTCCGATGACAATAATGCGTGGCTGAGGAACATGCTCCATCAACGAATCTTTTTGAACTATACCATTGAGCATATTGGTTTTCCGCATCTCGGGAACAGGGGCAAAAAGCAACAAGAGAATAACCGCAACCACAAAGATTGCAACAAAAAGAAACAGATTTGCCAGTAATTTTTTCATTGCCCTTAGTCTTTCAGAATTGGAAATAGATAAATTGTTGCGGCCCTACTATTTTGTATGCGAGAATCAGGATGATGAGCAGGTAATAAAAAGCCCACCGGACAGCTCTCGGCCAGTTGCTGCCCAAGTTTTCGAGCCCATGATTTTTTGTGCGGGCAAACCACTCTACTACCATCAAAAAAGCGAACAAAACGAGCGGGGCTTTGTAATATACCTCAGGCATGGAAAACAAGTTCTTGTTGAATATTCCAGTGATGTACTCGTAGGCATGTGTAATGCTGTTGGCTCTGAAAACTATCCAGGCAAAGATACACAATACAAATGTCAGCAGCAATTGTCCCAGCTCCTTTATATTGGGCAACAACCGGTTTTCGGCTACCGTATTCAGCATCTTCCGGTTGGTGCGAAGGACGATTGACGGCAGAATAAAAAATGCATTCAGGCCTCCCCAGAAGATGAATGTCCAATTGGCTCCATGCCAAAATCCGCTGGCAATGAATATGATAAATGTGTTCCTTATGCGCATCCATGTTCCGCCCCGGCTTCCCCCCAAGGGAATGTAGAGATAATCTCTGAACCACGATGACAACGAAATATGCCATCTTCGCCAAAATTCGGCAATGTTTCTCGAAAAGTAGGGATAATTGAAATTCTTGAGCAGTTCGATGCCGAAAAGCCGTGATGTTCCCAGTGCAATATCGGAATAGCCCGAAAAATCGCAATATATCTGGCAGGTAAAATACAATCCGCCCAAAAGCAATGTGCTGGCCGAATAATTGGCCGAATTATCGAATATCCTGTCGGCGAATTGCCCGCAGACATCGGCAATTGCCAGTTTCTTGAATAGCCCCCACAATATTTGTTTCAATCCGTCAGCCGCTTGCCTGTAACTGAACAAACGCGGCTTTTTTACCTGTGGGAGCAAGTGAGAGGCTCGTTCGATAGGCCCGGCAACCAGCAAGGGGAAGTAGCTGACAAACAGCGAATAATCAATAATATTCCGGGTAGGTTCTATCTTCTTGTTATAAATATCGAAAATGTAGGACAGGCCATGGAAGGTATAAAACGAAATACCCACAGGCAGAATAATATGCAGCGATTTCAAGCCCGAACCGGAGCCAAAAGAAATAAGCAAGTCGTTGAACGATTCGATGAAAAAGTTGAAATACTTGAAAAAGCATAAAACAGCCAGATTCGCTATCACGACAATTGTCAGGCAAAGTTTGCTGTGTTTATCGGGTTTGCTGAGGCGTAGGCCCGCCCAGTAGTTGATAAGAATTGAGAATGCCAGCAAAGACACAAACCGCCAGTCCCAGCAACTATAAAAGAAAAAACTGGCTGCCAGTAGTAGCGCATTTTGCCACCTATAGCTTCGGAAGACGAGCCAATAGAGAATAAATACCACCGGCAGAAATAGGGCATACTGCAACGAATCGAAAAACATTCACATCTTTTTTAGTTGGGCAAAGGTATATATTTTTTGTAAGGCGATAAACAGATGTAGTTGTTTTTTATCAGATTCGGGGTATGTGTGAGGCAAACGCATGAAAGAAGTCCTGATAGGCTAATGCTTAAAGGCCTTCAGCCTTAACCTTATGGCGTTGCCTTACGAGCAGGCTCTAACTTTTTTCATGCGTTTGCCCTACATTGAAGTATTCTGGTTTTGAAACCAATCTCAAAAATCCCTATCTTTGCACCGGATTAAGAGAATTGGTAAATTTCGATGAAAGAAAAGCTAATAAGTAAAGACGATATTCGGAAAATAAGTCCTTTGTTCAGAGGGCGATTCGGCGATATTCTCATCTATTTGGGGATGAGGTTGACCGGAATGAACAAGGTTAACCGCATATATGACTCCTCCAAGCAATTTGAAGGGGTGGAATTTTGCAAGCATTTACTGGCCGATGTGGGCGTAAATATCGTTGTGGAAAATGCCGGGGTACTGGAGCAATTTAAAGACAAGCCCTTTATTACCGTATCGAATCATGCTTACGGGCATATCGACGGTATTGCCGCCATTGCTACTGTGGCCTCCATACGTCCCGATTACAAAATGATGGTCAACTTCGTGCTGGGAATGATTGACACCATGGCCATGAATTTTATTACCGTCAACCCGTATAGCAGTGGAAAACTGGCCGACAAGTCGAGCCTTGAAGGAGTAAAAGCTTCCATCAATCACCTGAACGAAAATCACCCGCTGGGCTTCTTCCCTGCCGGAGCTGTTTCAAAAACAAAAATCAGGCATTTCGGGCTGGAAGTCGAGGACAGGGAATGGCAAGCCTCGGTGCTCAAGCTGATAAAAAAAGCGAAAGTCCCCGTAATACCGATGTATTTCAGCGGAAAAAACTCGTGGATATTCAATTTCCTCGATTTGGTCGATTGGCGTTTGCGCTCGCTAAGGCTGGGGCACGAAGTCTATAACAAAAAGGGCAAGACCATCTACATCCGTCTGGGCAACCCCATCACGCCTGCCGAACAAGCCCAACATACCAATTTAAAAAAATTTGGCGAGTTTCTGAAAGCTAAGACGTATGCTTTAGCCTCCCCGCCTCCCGTGGAGGCTTTGTAGAGGTTGTCTCATAACTGTTCTTCTGAGGTTGTCATTGCGGGCTCCGACCCGCAATCTCCTAACAGTCAAATGATTTTGTTAGGAGATCCCGTGTCAGGCACGGGATGACAGACTTTTGAGGCAGCCTCTCACGGGGGAATTAGGGGGCTGGATTGCCAATCTTGCCCACGAACAGAATACTTCCGGTAGAATTTTCCTGTATGGCAAACAAAAATGGATGGTCGGCTACAAAAGATGGAGTCTCCCTGATGCCGGTAACTGCCATCCCGATTGATGTAACAGCAGCGGCTTCTGTCCCTTCTTCGTCCACCTCAATATAGGTTTTCTGTGTAACGTTGGCAATGTAAAAATTCACATTCTCGGCTATGTGCGGAAAATATGCCCGCCCTTTGTTGCAAGCAATTTCCATTCCCATTTGCGAAAGTACTTTAGTCAATTCCTTATTTTCATAGCTCAATTTGAACTTGGGAATGAGAACATCCACTTCGCACGGATTGCGATAGCTGATACATGTTGCCCAATAGTCAGGCGCCTGCAACCGGTTCAGCATATCGTTGAACGAAACGCCCGCTTTTGGAAGCAGGAACAGCATCCGGTAGGCCTCGTTGCCGTATGGCAGGGCAGTGGACGACAAATATTCGTCTTCGTAATAATCCAGCCTAACGGAGGCCGACATCATGTCCGCATTGACGCTCGTTCCGTCCTCTTTGCTAAAGGCTTGCTTTCGGGTGCGTTGTTTGTCAAATTTATATGTCCAGTCGCCTTTGAAGTATAAGGCATTCAAAATATTCACATCGTACAGTCTATCCAATATTTTATCTATCAGTCCGTTGGTATTGTCCGAACACCATTTGTTGACGGTTTTAAGGGCATCGGGCGAGCTATAATCCAAGCCGGTAACGGGAGCGTTGTAGTACGTCCGGTTGAGCTCAACAAAGTCGTTTTTGATTTGGAACCGGTTTTTATCGTACCATATCGAATTGGCAATGGCCAGTGAGAGCGAAGGGTCTGTCTTGATAAAGTTTTCGCGCAATTTCTTAAAATAGTCGTTTATTTCCGTTTCGGGAAAATCGCCCATCCCCATGGCTTCCTGAATGGCTTGTTTGGTTTCGCTTTCCGCGCCATTCCGCACCATAGCCAGCGCCATGCTCATGCTAAACGGCGAGATCACTATATTTTCGTTGCTCTCGTTCTCGTAAACAGCGCTGAAAAATTTCAAGGCAAAATTACTGTTCATCTCCGTCATGTCCGATTCATTAGTCGTCAATCTGATTTTTATCGGCTCCTGAAGTTTCTGCGGTTGGTTTGGCTCGTTACTTTCGCAGGATGCAAAAAATATACAGCACCCAATTACTGCTAATAGCTTGATTCTCATGGTCATTGTTTTTTAATGGTAAATATTTCCATTATATAGATGCAGGAATTTTCGTTTTGTTGCATGGGAAATGGAAAATTTGTTAACAACACCCTGGTACGGGCCTTGAATACGGCGGCGAACCTCAAGGGCTACGAGAAGAACCTCAAGCTGTATCCCAATCTCGAATACCTGCATACGCGGGCAGCCGTGCCCGATGGCATCCACGAGAGCTATGTGGGCACGGTGTTGCCGTTCCATCACCCCGCATGGATGTGGCTGATGCCACCCTCGCGCTGGGGCTGCTTGTGCAGCGTGCGGCAGACGGACAAGCCGGTTACAGGCGCGCCGGAAAAACCCGACGACTTTGACCCGCTATTCGACAACAATGCCTACCTGCACGCCTCGTTTGTCAACATTCGGCAGACGCCGTATTACAGGCATACCGATCCGGAACTGAGGGAGGCGGTGATAAAAGAGGGGCAAAGGCTGCAGGCTGAAAGTCAAGCCGCGAAAGAAAAAATTGAAAACAGCAAAAAAGAATACGGCAGGCTGGTATCGGACAAAAACTATAGCGGCATTCGATTCGATGCTAAAACAGGCGCTATGACGGCTATTCACAAGGAGCATAATTTTGACAGGGAAATTGGCGCGCTGGGCATTGCACGCGGCGAATACGAGCGACTGGCGGTGAATGCACTGTTCGCGAAAGGCAATAAAATTGTGCTTGAAAGCGAAAAGTCAATCAATGGTTTGAAAACGCCCGACGGAAAACTGAACGGGAAAATAATGGACATAAAAGGCATTGAGGTTGATGGTAAATACACCATCAAAAATGCTTTTAAAAAGGCAAACAGACAAGGCGCTGAGGTCGTTGTTTTGTACTTCCACGATAAAAAAATGTTCTCGGAAGAAAAGGCGCTGCACCAATGGAATTTATTTGAAAACGAGACCAAAAATGTCCGAATAAAAGAAATAGTCTGTGTAGTGCAGGAAGAGGTAGTAAAAATAAGATGAGATTCCCGAAAGAACCTCATCTTAAAAGGTACGAATTGCCAGAATGGTTACTGGTTCCCTACCCCGAATGCCACAAAGATACAAATAATTATTGAATAACCAATTAACCGCCCCTTAAATAATAATTAAACGCTCAAAAAAATATGGATTTGGAACAGTTTGAAAAAGCCCTGCCCGATAAACTGGCCGAAATAGAGGAACTGCTAACCGGCGAGCCGATGAAAGATATTGTGGCCACGGAAGCGATAAGCTATTTTCGGGAATCGTTCCAGAATGAGGGTATGGATGGCGAAAACTGGCAGGATGTGAAGCGCAGGGACCCGTCAAGCAAGTGGTTCGGACACAGCAGCGAAAAGAATGCCGAGGGCAAGCGGTTTTCGAGCGCGGCCACAACGCGCAGCGTCCTGACCGGGGAAACAGGCCTGCTGGGCGATTCGTTCAGCTACCAACGCACCGAGAATGGTGTGAAAATCATAAACAACACGCCCTACGCCCGCGTGCATCAATTCGGGCTGCCGGCCAAAATATACGGAAAAAAAGCTTTCCAGATGCCCGCCCGCCCATTTATGAAGGCAACGCCTGAACTGAACAGGCGAATCAACGAGAAAATAGTACGTGAACTTAAAAAAATAGTGTAATGAAAACAATCTACAATGCCATTATGGCACAATTGCAGCCGCTTGTCGAGCAGGAGCGCCTGCGCTGGATAGACCTCGACAGGGGACAACTCAAGAAGTCAGTTAAAAATCGCTATCCGGTGGCATTTCCCTGTGCCCTGGTCAGGATGGGTATAATCAGCGCGACGGACTTGACGGACAACGTGCAGGATTGCCGCGCCAGCGTAACAGTTACCCTGTCATTCGACCCGCAGAGCTATGGTCGCACAGCCGCCAATGCGCCCGAAGAGGTGCGCGAGCAGGGCCTCAACCCCTACGACGTGATTAACGGGGTAGTCGGCCTGCTGCAAGGATACGGAACCGCAGAGTTCGACAGCCTTAGCCGCAAATCGCAGACCGAAGTGCAGCGCCCCGACCTGTTCGTCTATCAGACAGTATTTGAAACGCAGTTTACCGATTTGCTGATTTGCTGATTTGCTGATTGGCGCAAAGCGACATTAATCAATTTTTTAATGTGCTATGTACTTTTTGATTTGGAGATTATAGAACGCAAATTACGCAGATTACACAAATTTTCGCAAATAATTTTATTATTCGCCCTTTTTTGTCTGTCTGTCATTGCGGCCCCGACCCGCAATCCCCCAAGCGCGAACACAACCTCATGCATTGCAGAACGCATCGTAGGGGCGTATGGCATACGCCCAGCACACGACAATCAAAATACATGCAATGATGAAACATTTGCGCGTTTCGACAATGCGTGTATCGGGCGTATGCCATACGCCCCTACAATTGTGTCGTGCAATGCACAGGGCTGATCTGGGAATTCCACCCAAAATACTGCATATTTCTACCTTCTTTCACAAAGTAGCTTGTTATATAATAAAAACCATATTACATTTAACGACTGTTTTGAATGCTTTCGTCATTAGGTTGGCGGATTCTTTACTCAATTTTGTAACTTGGTACGGATTTATAA
>NZ_BAAHWV010000028.1:0-46777 GCF_054601255.1 Viscerimonas tarda
TGCTGTTCAATATTGTCCGCCAGCGCTCCCGTGTCGGGCCGTAGTCGAAAGTCATACTGTAAACGCCTCCGTTTGCCTTTTCGTCCAGTTCGGAGATGCTGGATACCTTGTTAAAGTTTGTATATGAGATAGACTGTCTTGTGGATGGCACCAACCCGTCCGTATTATCCACCGATTTCAAGGCATGAGGCTTTGTGGCCAGATAGCTGTATTCGCCCAAACCTGTTTTGAAATCAATATTGCCATTGGCATAGTAGCTAATATCCATTACGGACGCACCGTTGTGGGTAACAGTTGTGAGCCTGTCCAGGTTATCGTAGGTGAAGCCTTCGGTTGTTGTTGCTCCTGTCATACCTGTGCGCGAGCTCAGGTTGCCGGTAGCGGCATTAAACACATAGGTCATGTTATGAAGTGTATTTGAGCCGAGAACCGTTTGTTGGCCGGTCAACAAGCCCTGCGTGCTGAGGGTTTTTGTCGAGGTCATTGTGCCACCTAGCTTGGTGGTGGTAACCCTGCCCGTAGCGCCAATCAGTTCCCAAATATTCTGTGTGCCATACTTTACTTTTTCCAGATTGCCGTAGGAATCGTACTGGCGGCTGATTTGTACCCCCTCGGGATAAGTTATGCTGCTTACTTGGCCCGCCGGATTGTAGGCATACGAAAAATCCAAAGTCGCAGTAATACCGGGTACCTTTCGCTTTTCCGTTACTACGCGTCCCTGGCTGTCGTGGGTATAAGCTATATAGTAACTTCCCTGCTGTATTCTGGTCAGGCGCAACTTCTCATTCCCTGATGTGCCATAGGTATAATTAACAAGGCCCGATGCGCCTCCGCACATCGATGAAGCCAGCCGTCCCAAGGCATCGTAGGTATTGGTTGTTACTTTCCCCCTGCCGTCCGTTTGCTGTGTCATTCGCCCTGCCGCATCATAAACATAAGTGGTGGTTCCGGCATTGGGGTCAACCAGTGTGTGTTGCAAGCCTGTATTGTAATAAGTCATGGAGAAAGTGGCTCCCCCTGTTGTAACAGTCTTCGGTTTTCCCTGCGAGTTGTAGGTATAGCTGACCGACGAAGCCGGGTCGCTCGAGGTCTTGATATTTCCCCAGGCATCATAAGTTTTTATATAGGTACGACCGTTGGTAGTAACCGTATCTCGCCGGTTGCCATAGCCGTATGTTGCACTTTGTCCGGCAGTACTACTGCTGGATGCCACACGTCCGTAGATGTCGTAAGTATAGCTCTGCGTAATCGTCAGGTTTCCTTGTTGGTTTTGTTCCTGCGTTAGCTGCCCCTTGTTGTTATAGGTTTTAGCTGTTTTGATGATCATACTTTTGGGCCCGCGTGATTCTGTTAAGACTTCACGCCCCAGGTTGTCGTACCATGTCTTTACCCAAGGTTGACCCTTCTTTTGTATCAGCGTGAAAAACCGCTTGCTGTTATTATTATTCCATCCCGAATGGTAGCTTATCCTCAGGGAATCGAGAAAGGAAGTGGTTTTGCGGTTACCCCAGTTATCGTAGGTATGCGCTGTGGTAAGGATATTGGAAGTATTGGTTTCATCGTTTTCCGTCAATACATTACCCCAGATATTATAAGTGTATGTTTGCACTTCCGAAGCCGGAGAGGTATAGGTTTTGGTAACGAAGCGTTTGGTTGCATCGTATTCTACGATATTGGTAATGGGCGTAATACCCGAGCCGGTAGTTTGAGATGTCAACACATTGCCAAAGTCATCGTAAGTGTAATTGGTTGTCAAAGGCAAGGACGTATCGTAATTTTCGATAACCTGGGTTTGATAGCCTCTCGTTGTGTCGTATGTGATGTACTTCTTTTGGGTAAAAGTGGCTGTATCATCCGCATGTCTTTGTGTCTGGATAATCAGTCGGGGTTTATACGCTCCACCGGCTAACACGTAATTGCCATATTGGATGGTTTTGTGCATTTGGTCATTATTCGTATTATACCGGGTTTTCTCTTCCGTTATATAGCCATAAGCGGTATTGTATTGGTAAGTGGTATAGTTAATATTTCCGTCCAAATCTTTTTCTGTCTTGCTCGAAGGATAAGCAAAATACTTTGTTGTCCCTTTAGGTGCAAAAGTTATTTGGGTAGTAACCTTGGCTGTATCGCCATTTACAATTGTTTTCGTATATGTTTCGTTAGGAAGATAGAAAGAAACATTTATCCCGCTGATACCCGATTCTGTTACCGTATTGAGGGTAGTGTTCGTCGCTTTTTGAGACATCATTCCAATCAGTCCTCTTCCCCGCAAATGCGCTTTAATGCCACCATACCGATAATTGACAGTCATACCGTTGGCTGTTACCGTTTTCACGGCATGAACCGGCAAGGTATAATCGACAATGGGATATGTACTGCCGGAGCCTTTTGTATAAATACCTCCATTAGCAAGCGAAGCATAGTTTATCGTTGTTGTAGCTCCATATCCGTTAGTAATACTTGTTATTTTACCTCTATTGACATTGTAGTTGCTATTTTTGTACAGATGCCATGATGAACTTGGATTGGTATTATTTGTGCCGGATGCACAATTATAACCGTAATTCACCAATTCTACCTGGCCGTCTCCATTGAAGTCTCCCAATACATAATGTGATGATTTCGCATCCACATCCCTGTTGGATGTAGAATGAATTTTCACATTCAGCGAATCCCCATTCGAACGCATCCAATAGGTATGTGTTACAGGTGTTGTACCATACATTGCTTTGTTAATGACAACATCCGACTTGCCGTCAAAGTCAAAATCATAGACAAGACAGGTAAATTTATCGTTATCGCTGCTAGTCCCTTGGTCATATATTTCCAAAGTGCATGCTAATTGCTTGGTAAATGTCCCATTTCCGTTGTTTAATGCAAAATACCACTGATTAGTATAAGAAGCATTCATAATAAAATCAGGCAAGCCATCACCATTAAAATCGCCTTCCCGTATCATCCATGCGTAAGCAATGTTTGTCCCTATCGTCTTATGGCTATCGGAAAAGGTTGTACTGGAAATCCCATCGCCTTGATTCCAAAAAATAGTATAGCCTTTAACAGCAGATTTTCCTCCGCCATAAAACACCAAAATATCTTTCAGTCCATCTCCGTTATAATCAGACACAAACATCTTATCTGGTTTGGAAGGAAATGACAAACCTAGAAATATGGTGTCTTGCACATTAACGATCGTACAAGGCGTTGGCCCATTGGGATTTCTTTCTAAAATAATAATTTCACCTCTTCCATCATTATTCAGATCCTCAGCTGCAAACAAAGGTATTTCGCTGCGAGATTGCCGATAATCTATATAAAGAGAATTACCTTCATCTGCATCCTCAAGGCGGGTACAATGAATTATTCTACTACCCATTTCCGTCAATATTAATTCACTCACACCATCTCCATCGAAATCAGTAAGCAAATAATCTTTATCTGTCAGACTTTTAAGTATAGCCATAATTCTATCACTGGGGCCAACATTATAATCATTCGATGTACCATTGGCGGTAAACTGTACATTTCCATAAGTGTCCAACGAAGCCAAATATACTCGTGCCACAGTACGGGTACCGGAGGTAAAAAAACCTGTCATATCAGTTAAGCCATCGCCATTATGATCCATAGCAATAAACGAATGATTATCGAATGATACACTCCCTCCATTAGTTACGGTTGTAGCAGATACGTCTTGTGAAAACGCCGGCAAATACGACCAGTTAAGCACAGTCGGTTTAAGCGCCTCGCCTGCACCGTTCTTTTCTGTTACGCTTATCAGGCGTGAGAACTTAGTTGTTGAGGCATCACCCGTATTGTTGTATTGTAAATTATAAGTTCGATATACTTCGTTTCCCGTTTTGCATGTAATAGTTTTCAGTCGCTTACCCATTGACCCTTTAACTCCCTCAAGGACAAAATGAGTGGAATCACTTCGGGATTCATAAGTGAATGTAACAGTATTTTGAAAACTGCCGGTTACATTTTGGTTTTTCCCGTAAATAATGGAATTTGGATATACAAAAAAACCTGCCATCTGATATGTATAATCCATATAGTTGCCCAGCGGATCTTCCGCATAATCCAAATACCACGCATTGATTCTCGAAGAACTGCCTGCCGTATAGCTCTGACGGGCAGAAGTTGTATTTCCAAAATAGTATTTCATACCATTGGAAGCATGTACTTCAAACCAGACAGTATCTGTTCCATGTACAATAACCTGTGTGAATGGGTCGGATTCGGGAGAATAAATAGCGCCATTCTGTCCGGCAGTACCTGAAACATATATTAAACGTTGCCCGTCAAGCAAGTAAGCTTCATTCGCCATGTGTGTCAATCCTTTGGCTGCCCCATCATGATAAATATCTTTCGGGGCACGGGTGATAACAGATATTCCGGACAAGTTACAGCCCCAACCGGCCAATCCATTACCGGCTTGGCTGTTATACACAAGGGCTAAACCCGGTTGCATCCCGCCTACACCCTGTGGAACATCAATAGGGATTGAGTAAGTAGCGCCTCCCATAGCCGATACATCAAATGCCCCATTAATAGAGCCTACGGCTTCCAAATCTGTGCTATATCCACTAGGTGCACTCTGATAATTAAAATCATACGAATAACCGTCAATATTAGTTTTTATAACTCCATCGGAGCCTTCCTCATTCTCATCTCCCAGTTCCGATACTACGTAATAGGTTCCTGCGTTAAGTGGTAATTGTATAAAAGCTTGTTGAGAGGATGAACACGCTCCATCGCCGAAAGAATAATCACTCGTCTGAATATAATCACCACTACTATCCAATAAATGCATATAAGTATCCAGCACATAAGAAGAACCGCAATGAGAGAGTGTCATAATCATTGGCCTGGTTATCGTAAATCTATAAATAATGTCTTTTTGACTTCGTACTGTATATTGGTCAGTGAAAAGAGCAGTACCTTTTATACTGGAAAAGCTGAAACTGTCGCCGTGCTCACCAACAACAATGGGATTGGACATACTGTCGCCTTCTTCGCTTTGTCCATGCGTTTCTACTACAATACAAGTAAACAAAAATAAGGCAAAGAAAATCCGCAAAAAATAATTCTGCTTCCTATAATCTGATACGTGATTTTTCATAATTGTATGCTTTATTGATTTTTACTTCTTAATTATTTTCCAGGATGAAATATTTTCTCCCAAATGTATATTAACCAGGTAAACTCCCGACGCTTCCCTGCTTAAATCAAATTCGACTTTGCTATCCTTTACAATACCTTTTTTATCTATAAGTTGCCCGTTGGCTTTCAATAAATAAATCTCTCCTGATATTTCTTCTTCGGGTACATTCCTGATTTCAACGGCAAATACCCCCTGAGTAGGATTGGGATAAATAAGAATTGTGGCTTCTTTTTTCTCAATACCATCGGAATAATCTATCTGTTCTTCATACACAACTTCTTCTTCGGGAACTTCTTTTCGCATAGCTGATCTTAATGAATTATTCGTTGTTGCAAATATGATGGTACGGGATACGCGATTTCCTGAGGCATCGTAAACATATGACATTCCTCCACTATTGTACCCAAGTATATAGAATAATAACCCACTATAATTGTCAAAACTGCCGTAAGAATCATCCCCCATGTCATATACAATAAGCGCTTTTCCGTTCGGGATAACGGTAGTGATTACCCCATTGCTGTAATCAAAATCCCAAAAAGCAGTTGATACGATGTTCCAATTATCATCTACATTGTACACATAAAAACTATCGCCTGACGGTCGCCCGTCCAAAGTATAGGTAATTTGAACAAACTTATTGCTACCCAAATCTACATACCAAAGTTCTTGTGTATCATATTGATAATCTTGAGGGGAATATTCCATATCATCCTCTGTTATCCAAGTTTGCGATTGAACGACAGGCACATAACTTATAAGGATGAACAGGAATACTATTTGTTTGAAAATATGACCTTTCATGATAATTGAATTAAAATGTAACATGCTGTTATTTGCTCTTCGATAGCTCTTCGTTGACCGCATTCGTGGCTTTTTCTTTAGCCTCAGCTTTACGTTCTTCCTTTTTTGTTTCAACTATTACTTTTTGTTCCTCTGTCAGGATGGTCTCAATACCTCCCCGATAAGTATCTCCTATTCCTTTCAGAGATGTTTTTTGCTCATTCGATAATCTCGCCGGCTTATCTTCATTGCCAAAAACAGCCTGTCTATTTATCAAATATTCCATTATCTTTTCTCGCAATTGAGCTTGTTGTTCTGTTGTCAATTGAACATCCGATGTCCATTTTGCCACCGTTTTATTCGCCACTTGTACTAGTGATGTAGAATCTACAGGAACATTTCCGTAAACTACTCCAGTCAGGCTACCAATAAAAAACACGCTAATTAAAAAAATCCGGAAATGAGTTTTCATATTATTCATTTTAGGTGAGTAAATTAAGGTTTAAAAATTTACTTGTTTATTAGAGAATTACAGGAGCCAAACTTGTTTGGACTCTGCTTTTGCTATTCAAACCGATGTAAGTAATAATCAAATGTATTACCGTTTGGATGCCAACCCTCCCGCTTTTGATGCAGTTTCACTTTGATTATTTTCTAAAGAGATTCCATTTTTCAATGTACGCCAACAAATACAAATAACCGATATGCGCTATCCGTTTTAATATGATATTTTATGCAAACTATCATAATAATTCTGATATATACAAATAAAACAATATGTTTTATAGCATGTATTGATTCAAATGTGCAATAAAATGAGAAAGCAGTATTGTCTTTGGAGACAGTAGTTTCAAATTATCTTTAATGTGATTAATTGGATAGGTAGTTGCGATACAAAAAACGCCAGCCACTGCTACCTACTAAAAAACACATAATTAGCTATTTATTTGACGGACCACTTCACAGACAAAGAGCTACGATTACTCGTAGCTCTTTTGTGTTATTGGTTGCATACATTCCTCCTTTCCATAATCCTCTATTCCGGCACATAAATAATTTCGCCGTTTTCCAATTCATAAGCAACGCCTACGCGCTTCCCTTTTGTTTTCTCCGACGATTGTTCGTCGGAAGGCGTGTATTTGTTTATTTTATTACCTTCTTTGGTGATGATCTCCATATTATCCTTACCGGGATTTTTGACAATCGTAAAATCCTCTTTTGTAAATACTTCCGTCATATTCAGGTGCATAACCATGGCAACCATCAGGGAGACGGCAAATACCATCGCCACGTCGAACAGATTGACTACCACACTTAGCGGGTCGGTATCCTCTTCCTTGAAAAATTTGCCGGAACGCCTGTTATTTCTCATTTCTGCTGTTGATTACTCGTGATACATATTCCAGATTATAAATGTCTTTGGCATACCAGCGTTGCTTAAACTGCAAAGTTACTAATCCAACAGCGCTGACTACCAATCCGATAACGGTTGTGGCAAATACCACCTGCATATTGTACGCCATACCGGAAATATCGCCTGTTGATAAGCCGACCAATGCCGGGCTCATGGCTATCAGCGTACCGATAAGTCCCAATACAGGCCCCATTTTTGCCAACAACTTGGAGAATGACAGGTCTTTATCCGCCTCATTTTCGAGATTGGACAAAAGATAATCCGAATAGGCTTCTCCGGATGATGAAGACAGTAGGTCGCGCAGGTATTTGACAAACAGCGAATTGTCCTTTTCCGGCAACAAGGATTTTAGTTCAGCAATCGTTGTAGTGGACAGTTCCTTTATTTTCCGACCGAACAGTACATCATTGCGGCGTTTTACCATCACTTGATTGTAAAAACTTCCGGCGAGCAGCAGCGACCGTCCGAAAAGGAACAGCAGAATAATAATATCGGGGATTAAAAGGCTGTTTGCCACCCAAAATAATGCTTTTGATATGATTTCCATTTTATTGTTTTTTTAATTTCCATTTATATTTGTGTCCTAACATTCCTGTCATAAAAAAGACGGCAAACATGCCAAGCGACAATAATACGGCTTTTACATTGACAGGTTCTTTTACTGTGGCGTAAGTCGTAGTTCCATTTACAGTTGTTATCAATCCGACTATGCAAACAAACAAATTGACCAAAAAGTAGATTTCCAACCGCAATTCTTTTTCGGGACACAGCCATTTGAAGAAACGGCTCAACAGCGGCAATGCGATGAATACCGCTAAAGCAAGCATGTATGACAGCGCCGTGAAGTCTGTTCCGGGCATCCCGAAAATCAATTGCGTTTGCAGGTAAAACAAAACAGGAAGCGCCAATAATCCGGGGTACCAATAAAGTAAGGGCTTCCACCTGTTTTCTTTTTTTATGCCGGACATTGCCCGAAGTTCCGCAAAGCAAAAGGCAAAACAAAGCGCCGCCTCAATGGTAATCAGCACGGCGCCGTCTTGCATAATCTTTGTATTATAAAGAAAGTCTGTCAGTTGCGTTTTCGATTGCAGAATAGCCCATTGGCACGTTCCGACAATAAAAACGGCGCATACCAAACCAAATAACGCAACCTGCCATAACTTCCAAAAACTGAATTTCAGCAGGCAGCTTATCAGGATAAAAAGAATTAATATCTGAAGAATATATTCCATATTATTTCTTTCTCTTTTGCCGCAAAACAGCAAGCAAAACAACAAAAATAACCAGTACGGCAACAGCAGCAAATAATCCGTTCAGCGTATTTGTTTCGCCCGTTTCCGGTTGGTTCATTTCGTCTTTTTTCAGTCTCAGGCCTTGCGTATGATTGTCGGCGGCAGTTGTCTGCATTTTTTCAATTTGCTTCCGATATTCATTTGCTGATAACGGATCTACTTTTTGGGCGATAAAATTCTGCAACTTCGCATTGTTTCCGGCAAATCCTGATGCGCCCGAACCAAAATCTTTTACCAGCCTTGTATGCAGTTCGGCAATGTCGGCTAATTGCTGTCCGGTTGCTTTCCACATTCCCTTGCGAGCTGTTTCGAGCATTACTGCGGTAATTTCCTGCAAAGCCTGCGGGTTTTCGCGGCGAAAGAATGTTTCTGTTCCCATGTTGTATTCGTCTTTTACATACACGTTGTAGAGCTTGTCCCACATCTCGTTATCTATCACATTGGGTTTCATTACATTCCATCCGTAAGTGTTTGTTATCACTTCGGTAATCTGAGCAGCGCTCGAAGCATTGCCTTTCATCACTTCCCTGATATATGCCGGATTGAATATAGTGGAACGGGCTTCCACGCCGATGGCTTCTTTCAGTTCCTGCATCCGTACATTGTTGCGGTTGCGGTAATCGGCAAAATAGGCTTCCGGGTCTTTGCCGGTTACGTTACGGATAGCGAGGTTCATGCCGCCCATAAATTCATATACATGGTCGAGGCTCAATGCACCCCAAGTATTGCTTTGGCGGGGTTGAACAATGACGTCGGTATTATGCAGTGCGGCGCGAAGTAAACCATCTTGATATTGTCCCCAGTTTTTGTCGTTGCCATATACCGCCCCCATGTTATGAATGTAGGTATCGGCAATTTCCTTTTCCGATTCCCAGCGGTCGCCGCTTGTTACCATATCTTGAATGCCTGTTCCGTACATGCCGTTCACACCGCCAAATATTCGTTGTGTGGACATTTCGCGGGCATCTTTCGGAGAAATACCCTGTTTGACTAACAGTCGTTCGGTTTCTACAACACTTGCCGTAACACGATTGTCGTACTCATCGCCTTCTGCCGAGGCTGCCATTTCTACGGCGCGGCTAAGCAGGGCAAGCCGGGAAGCAGCCAAGTCGCGAAACTGGCCGGATGTTTGCACGATTACATCAATACGGGGGCGACCCAATTGTTTAGAGGGTATCAACTGCAAGTCGGACACGCGACCGAAAGCGTCCCTTACCGGTTCGACGCCCAGCATGTAGAGGACTTGCGCAATGGTTGCCCCTTCGCTTTCGATAAACTCGCTGCTCCAGAAAGTGTAGCTTATTTTACGGGGATAGTCGCCGTGCTGTTTCTTGTACTGCTCCAAGGTCGCATTTACCAATGCAACGCCTTTGTCCCATGCCGCTTCGGAGGGCGTAGCTTCGGCATTGATGGAATAGAGATTCCGTCCGGTGGGTACGGCGTTGGGATTGGCAACGGCATCACCGCCCGAAGAAGGAGCTATATAACCGCCGGATAAAGCATTCAGCAAGGAATGAAATTCCTGTTCGGGACTTTCTTCCAAGGCTTTTTTATACGTTGAAATATTGCGTATGGCGCGCTCAATTTCAGAGATAGATCTTGCGCGGTTCTTCTGCTCGGGTGTATATTCGGGTTTTGGCTTTTCTGTCATGCTTGCCGGTTTCGACTGATGGTTCGCCTCATCCGGTTTTTTACCGAATTTCGGTATCCATGCCGGATGACCGCCGCCGGATGTTTTTTTCGCGCCGGAAGCCTTTGCATCCGAAGACATCATAGCGGGCATCGTCCGGCGGGGAGGTGCAAGAATGATTTTTGCTTCTTCCAGATCTTTTGGCGTGATATGCGCGATTGTGCAAATCAAGTCGTCATTTACCGTTTTCCCGCCTGCTATTTGATTGACTAATTGCCGGGCAGGATCCAAATATTTTTGCGTGAAGAAAACGTTGTTTTTAATTTGCTTTTCAGCTGCTTTCCCGTTTAATTTATCCAAGTTTGCAAGACTGTATGCAATAGGTTCGGCGCTCATTGCCAAAACAGTTGAGTGGATTTTTTCCTCGCTGTAAGGGATGCCGGAGGTGTATAAATGTCCTGTCATCTTTTCATTAGCAATTTCCCCTGCAAAATTCTCTATGCGCTCAATTTCTTCATTCGTATATGGATTCGACAGCATACTGTCGAGACGTAAATCGCGGTGCAGCCCCATTTGTACAGCTATTTTCTTTACATCCAAAGATAATCTTTCCTGTGCATTCCCATCGGATTTATAGTAATGCTGAATTTTATTTTGTAAATCTTTGAACTGCGAACGCATTTCGGTTTCCATAAAGGCAGGCGTGAGGTAAGAAATGGTTGTCGCATACGCGCGGCGTTTTGCCATCATACTTTCGCCGATATTGCCGATGGTATAATAATAGAAATGCGGCAGATTACCCACTAATCTGTCCGGCCAGTCGTAATTGCTCAGCGCAACTTGCTTTTGCGGCGTAAACTCCAAGCTTCCATGTGTGCCGAAATGCAGCAGGGCGTCGGCCTTGAAAGCATACTGCGACCACATATAGGAAGCGATATAAGTATGTGGCGGCGCAGATTCTGATCCGTGAACAATGGCGAAAGCATCGCTGCCCAAGCCTGCCATCGGTTGTGGAAGCAGGGCGACATTTCCGAATTGAATACGCGCAACGGCAAGATAGGCCTTATCATTTTTCTGCACAGCCATATATTGTCCCGGCGCTTCACCGTAGGTATTTACCACGTCGGCATACAGTTCTTCGGGTAAGGCTTGATTAATCCACGACTCATATTCGCTTTTTTCAATAAGGGCGGGTTGTCCGTTCTTCAAGAAATCGTCGAAAGCGCCTTCGGCATACGTGCTTAACACCGCACCCTGCGTCATCAGCATTTTCTCAAAGCCTTTGACATCGGCGGGGAGATTATCTACCTTGTATCCTTCGCTTTTCAAGCGTTTAAGAAAATTATACAGCGACGGAACGGTCTCCAAGCCCTGAGCAGTCAGCGTGGACTGTCCGGCGCCTTTGAAATAATATATGGCAAGTTTTTTGCCGGCATTATTTTTTCGTTTCAATTTGATGAAGTTAGCCACAATCTGTGTGAAATTTTTCAGTCGTTCGGGAATGGCTTTGAACAGATAAATGCCATTGTCGTCTAATTCTTGCACATTCAGCACGTATGGATAAATGGCTCCGTCCAATTCGGGCATCACAATGCTTTGCGACATAAATCCGCCGGACATGCCCATCGGGTCGGCTTCCCATCCGGCCTGCGTTTGCAGCAGCGAAAGCGGAGCAAATACAGGGATATTTTGTTCTTTCAGCCAATCAACGGCGGCATCGTTTTGTCCCATAGCCATACGTCCATGCGCAAAGTAAATAACGGCATCAGGCTGTATTTTCCGGAGGAAATCCAGGCGTTTCATAAAGGAAGATACCGGATAAACGTTCAACCCTGCATGTTGCAGGGAAACAATCAGGCTGTCGATATTGGCGCGGTTACCGCCAAAAGGTTCATTCAATCCGCCGACAATAGCTACTCTGGGCGCATTATCCGTATAAAAATGCTTGCTTTTCAAGTAACCCTCATACACATCTACCTTATCAAACCAAACATTTTCATCCAAATGATACAGCACATCGGATGCGGTTTTAAATATGGCGCCGGGCGTTTGAACAAAAAATGTTTTCCGGTCAATATCATGCCGGATATACCGTGCAAGGCTTTGATAATTCTGCTTATTCCCGTTATTGAGGTAGCCCTCTATCGTTTTGCGTTGCAGGCTGTCGAGGTTGCAAATGTTATTTTCGGGATTTGTCGCTCCGTATATGAGGACAGGGACGCCTTTCTCTGCCGCAAGTTGTACCTGTTTCCGCTGTTCAGCGGTGATATTCATGCCCATACCAAAACCAAGCACAAAATCGTAACGTTTTAGCTTATGTAATTCTTCGAGTGGCGCCTCTTCGTATTCAATAAACTCATCGGCATTGGATTTTACGATGCTTGCCGTTTGAAAGGCTTGGAAATTGACTAATGCAATTTTTGTGGGAGAAGCCAGCTTCCCCCACAAAATATATGCCCCGCATAAAACGGTAACAATAGCAATAACAGCTCCTATTTTTTTTCTTGTCATCTTATGCTTATTTTTTGAATACGGCATCCTTTGCCTGAAGTTATTTTCACGATATATGTTCCTTTTACCCAACCGTGAACAGGAATGGTAGCCAAACCCGATTGCGCATTTACCTGTTTTACAGGCAAGCCGGTAAGGTTATAAATAGCTATATCTGCATTCTCGGATAAATTTACCTGCAATTCGTCGGATAATATTGCTAATTCTGATGTTTCTGCAACAGAAATGCCGCTTGTTGTTTCCAGTGGAATAAAATCATACTCAAATTTCAGAAAACCCGGCTTGCCGTCTTCAACAAATTGTTTCAAATAAACCTTGACATATTTTCCCGATGTGGTCTTAAGTACGATAATCATCGGATTGTCGGTCGCTCCTCCGGCCATTGCCAAGGTGGAAAAATCGGATGATGCAGCTTTAGCGCTACTACGGGTAGCGGAATTAACAGAAAGCGATGTGGCGCGTAAAGGCGGCATTCCCTGCGTCAAACTGAGGTAGAATGTCCCGTTCACAACGGCATCGCCCGCATAAGTTGTTACCGGCGCTTCCGTTAATGCGGCATATATGGCATCCAAAGAACTTCCCTGTGCCGAAGCGGCATCGGCAATAAAAATGGCTCCTGCATTTCCGTTTCCGGCTAATCCGCTGTTTGTCCGAAAGTCGTAGGCATGGAAAGCGAAATCCCAATCGGAACGCGCTTGCCATCCGGTATTGATTTTTTCTGTTCCTGTTTTACCCGGAGTAACATTTTCGAGTTCAAAGTCGCTTGTTCCCTTGAATACAACGCCTTGCCATTCGTCGAAAGCAAAATAATGCCACCTGCCCAAATCGGGCAGCTCCATCGGCGCAGCCATTACGTTCACTTGTCCGGCATACAAATTGTTGTAAGCAAACTCGCCGGCTTTAAGGCTAACGCTTGTTATTGAGCAAAGGCTCAACAGTAGAAAAGTAATTTTTTTGATATTCATAAATAATGAAATGATTTATAATTAGTTATTTATTTTCGTTATATCCAAATCCCTTGTTCCGTCCGGCTGATATACATACTGCATCGTTACTACGCCTGAAGCTCCGGCATCGCTTTTGAAGTTTTTCAGATAAATTTTAGCATATTTGCCGTCGGCAGTGCGGACAATAAATACTTTTTGGGCATACACCCATTTGCTGTTCTGCATATCTTCCAATACCGCCCATCTTTTGGTTACTTGGGTTAGCCCGGTATGAACATAGCCGATTTTTCCCTGCATCATCTGGCTCATGTCGTAGATGATAGAGTCTTGAACATCTACCAGATAGCCATCCTCAGGCGCAAGGGTTACGCGCTCAAAATCAAAGGGCTGGCTATCGAAATTATATTCGAGGATTCCAGCTTTTCCGGTTCCCGATACGCCGCTGTTGGTTTTTACATCCTGACGGTGGAAGGCCAAATCCCAGTCGGAGCGATTGCGCCACACTTCGTTGTCGGCATCATTGCCGGCATCGCAAGTTCCGATGATTTCCCCTTTGGAAAAGGAAAAGAAATTCCATTGCGTATAGCTGGTGCAATCTACTATCGCCAAGCCCTCTTTCGGTTCGGTTTTTTGAAATAAATCATCCTTGTTATCGCAGGACGGGAAACAGCCCAAACCCAGCAAGGCGAGTGTGATTGATTGAAATGTTCTTTTTGTATTCATATTTTTTGTACTTAATTAAAATTGAATGCTTAAACTTGTGAAAAAGGTTCTTCCGGGATTATAGCTGGCAAAATCCTTGTTGATGTAATCCAGCAGATTGTTTATGCCGAACTGGAAGTCGCCTTTTAAATCTTTATATATGGGAAAATATTGGGTATAAACGAAATTGGCGATATAGTAATTTCCGGTGGCTGATTCCGTTAGTTCTCCGCTGTTTTCCGAATAAACGATGCGCGGCGACATAACCCTGCCCGACAATAATAAATTGTAAGCCCATCGGGAAGCGGACGGAAAGAACGGCAAATGTTCCTGAACGAGCTGTAAATTCAACGTTGCCGTATGTTTGCTATTGCCCGATAATTGTCGGCGGGTAGCTCTGTCAAGCGCATTTGTAAAGGCATATCCGCCTCGCAAGCGGAAATATTTCAGGAAAGAGCATTGCAGGGACAGGTCAATGCCCGAAATCTGCGCTTCTTCCAGGTTTTCGTATCTCATTTCCGAACGGTTTCCGGTTGTGTTGAAAACCGAAAGCGTATTGATTTTGTTTTTGATAGCATTGTCGTAAAACGTAACAGAAGCATTTACATCATTGATGATGTATTCTGCCGAAAGGGCTTTATACCACGACTTTTCGGGAGACAGGCCGGGATTTCCAATGACCCAGAAGGGTAAATCGTTGCCAATATAATGGGGAAATTCCATAAACATTTCCTTTAATGTTGGCGTTTTGTAGCCGTTACTGATATTTCCGCGGAAACGAAATTGCTCAAGGCGGTACATCAACGATACGTTGGGCGACAAATATCCTCCAAATTGCGAATGGCGAGTATAACGCGCTCCGGCTAACACATCCAATCCGAATCCCGTTTTAAATTCCCCTTGCGTAAACAAGTTCCAATTGGAGGCATTTCTTTCATCAGGCTCATTGCCGAACTGATTGTAGCTGAAAGTTTTCTCAAAATTCACTTCCGTTCCGCTTATTACCTGCATTTTACCGGTTATATTCCAAGCATTGATTAATTTGAAAGAATTGTATTGAGAGCCATTTGTGTGGAGCGTGGAGGCATTTGTTAGCTTATAATCCAAATAACCGTTATAATTATCGCTGTTTCCGCTTAATGTCAGTGTGTTCTTTGGAGAAAAAACGTAATTCGCCTTGCCGCCGATAGTATAATTTTTGTCGGTGCGCGTTTGATTTTTTTGCAACAACCAGTTCCTTTGGTTGTAGTAATTTCCTTTCAGTTCGGCATTCCATTTTTCTTTTTTGTATTTGAACGACTGGGATATGCTGTAATCCTCGTAAGGGTCTGCTGTATAGGAGGTTTCTTTTACATCGTAGGTTTGCATATCTTTCCGCGAAAAGGAAGTTTTAGAAGAAAACGACTTAATTTTGAATCCCAGATTGGCATCATATACAGTCAGGTAGTTGGACAGACGCAAGCGAAGGTCGCCTTGTAAGGATTTGTCCACATCGCGCGTAATAATATTGATGACCGAACCGATGGCATTGGAGCCATATAGTACCGATGATGCGCCATTGACAATTTCCACTTGCTTGATGTCGGTCGTATTGAGGCGCGAGAGATTGACTTTCTCTGTGCGCTCGCCGACTAAACGCTCGCCGTCGATAAGTATCAAAACGTATTTATTGTCCAATCCTTGTATCTGAATGTTGTCTCCCATAGCCTGATTCGGGTCGAAACTGACGCCGGGGATAAAGTTCTCCAAGGCTTCTACCAGCGTTGTCGCTCCCGATTCGCGAATAGCATTGCCGGAAATAACTTTAGTCAGCGCCGGTGTATTTTTCAGCGCACGGGACGTGAATGTTCCGGTAACGACGACTTCTTCCAACAAGCTAGCCAGGAGAGTATCCGGTGCGGAAACATTGTTTTGCGCCCGAAGTGCATAATTCCACAGAAAGAAAACAAGGATAAATAATATACAATGTTTCGACATTTTTTTAATTATTTGACGATGCAAAGGTCGAAGATTTAGTAAAGTGGCGCAATCGTCAAATATGGGGATTTTGGTAATGATTATTCATTATTAGTAGGTAGCATTATGTGTGATGGCTACCCGAAATCATAGCCCATCGGGCTTACATATCAATAGAAAACAGGCTCATCTCATAAATTGTCCGTAGGACATTCACCTGCTCATTGGTGTATCCCCTGCGGGGAAAATGGCGAATCGGAATGCTATTTTTCTATTGATATGGATGTCCTACGGACAATCGTCGTAAAAATAAGTGCGGTTTGGCAGGGAAAATTGATCAGGCTGGCAGCCTGTGTCCAACAACGAATTGGACATCCATTTGCTGGTACACAAGACACGGACAACATGTCCGCGCCAGCCTGAATTGGGGCTAAGAGATATAGGCGAAGTAATATCTCAACTCCTATACCACCCTCCAAACGGAAAATACCCCGCCTTCTTCCTGAGTTTCAGCTTGCGAAAAAGGTTCAGGGGCTTCCTTTTCAGTTTGCCTTGGTAGTTTTCGATGAAATTACCGGTGGCATCCAGTATCCTTGCCGAGGCTTTTCCATCGCGCAGGGGATGAACCCGGTTCATAAACGCCCGAATGCTTTTCATTAAACCGGCAGGACGCGACAAGGCTTTTTGGATGGCATCCTCCAATTGAGCGGGGTCGCTAATATTAATCAGATGGGTATCGGGGAAGGCATTTTTATAGGTAACGACCGGTTTGTCGAACCACAAAAATTCGTAAACCACCGAGGAATTATCGCTGAGCATCACATCCGCCCGCCGATACAGGGGCGTTTTATCTTCGGTATCGCAAAAACTGACATGACAGTATTGCTTGGCCAGTTCCCGGTACTTTTCGTTGGTTTCCGCATCCATTTTCGGGTGAAAAGAGAATAGCCATTCCCAATCTTTGGTTCTCACTAAACCGGCAATCTTTTCGTATAAGTCGGCTGGAGAATTTAGTTTTTTCGTGAATGTGGGGGCGTAAATAATCACCGGCTTTTTGTTGGGCAATGAGGGCTCTTGTTCGGGCATACATCCGTCGAACTTGCTCCAACCCGTTTCGGCCACCTTAAAAAAGCCGTACTTCTTTTCCAGTTCCTTGAAGGTTGGCGTAAACAGGCTGCTGGTCGTGCAATACAAATCGAACAATCCCCTGATTTTGTAGTGATCGCCCAAGTCGGCACGCTTGAAGTACAGGCCATGAAACACTTCCACCTTAATGCCGGGGAAAAAATCGTAGATGTGATTGCCGGGAGCAAAAGTTGCCACCGGATTGTAGTCCATCACTTCCTTTATCGTTTTCAGGCGCTTCTCGCTTTCGTGTAAAAACAGCGGAGAGGTATCTTCGATGTACCAGGCCGCATCATCGCCCCTGCGCCATATTTCGGCTTGAATAGGGCGTAAAATGGAATAGGCATACGAGTGTGAAACGAAAAGCAGGTATTTTTTCATGAAATAAAATCTATTTTATCTTGAGAGCAAAAATATTAAAAAAAATGCAGAATAGAATCTATTTCAATTTTTTAGATATTGTGTTTATTCAAATAGGTGAGAGAAAGACGAGATGTCAAAGTATCGCCGCCACTTTGCGCACTTCTGCGAGGCGCTTGGCAAATGTTTTGTTTTTGCTTACAACTTGTATATTATAACGTGTTTGCATTTTGATGAGTGGCTCAGCATCAATTCCTAACGCTGCTTCAAAAAGAAAAGCCAATTCAACATCCATTGGACGCTTGGCATTCAGTACTTCATTCAGAAGTGTATATGAAACTCCCATCTGAGAGGCAAGTTTACGCTGCGAAATACCGCGATATTCTATTTCATCTTTAAGAATTTCGCCTGGATGCGTTGGTTCAAACGGCGTAAGATTATTTGCTATCATTCCGGGATCAAACCCTTTAAGGTGTATCATAATCCTTTTTATTTATAATGATTTGACAATTCTACTATATTGCAAATAGTTGTGATAGTCTCGCCAAACTCTTCTTTAGTTTCAAATTCAATTCGATATTTATCATTCACTCGGATAGATTCGAGACCTTTTTTATCGCCTTGCAACTTTTCATAATTCAATCCATTGTACTTTGTTAGTGCATTTGAGTCAGGGAGATCGGACATTAGATCTATACAACGTTTATATTTTCGCACGATTTCAGGCTGAAACCGATGCTTTTTATCGGTTGTCTTACCATCCTCATACAACTCACACAAGTATTCTTTTTCAAAAATTGGTCAATTTCTCTAAAGCAAAAGTAATGCTAATTTTCGATATTAGCAAAAAATGAATTATGCTCAAGCAAAAACTATTGTCCAATTAATTGACTATCCGTGCTTCTGCTTCCTTGTACAATGAGAATGCAAGTAAACACACTTTATCCAAAATGAAAGATTACTTTAAACGGACATCCCATTTTTAACTATCAATCTATATAACTAATTGATGTTGTTATGCTTGTAAAAACAATAAAAAGCTCTGCTAGCTTAGTTTAAATCTGAAGAAATAACTAACTTTGCGATTCAAAAAAAACACCGGATAAAAATCATGGAATACAATTTTAAGGACATTGAGAAAAAATGGCAGGAGTATTGGCTAAAAAACAATACCTACAAAGTAACCGAAGACAAAAGCAAACCTAAATATTATGTGCTGGACATGTTTCCCTATCCATCGGGAGCCGGCTTGCATGTAGGGCATCCGCTGGGCTATATTGCATCCGATATATTTGCGCGCTACAAACGGCTGACAGGCTACAACGTGCTGCACCCGATGGGATACGATGCCTACGGTTTGCCGGCAGAACAATACGCCATACAAACAGGGCAACATCCCGCCATTACTACCGAACAAAACATCAACCGCTACCACGAGCAATTGGATAAAATAGGCTTCTCTTTCGACTGGAGCCGCGAAGTTCGTACCTGCGACCCTACATACTATAAATGGACACAATGGGCTTTTATCAGGATGTTCAATTCGTATTATTGCTACGGTATGCAACAAGCCCGTCCTATTGAGGAGTTAATCAAGGTTTTTGAAACAAAAGGCACACAAGGCCTGAACATTGCCTGCAGCGAAGAATTGTCGTTCACCGCCGAAGAGTGGAACGCCAAAACCGAAAAAGAACGTTACGAAATTTTGTTGAATTACCGCATTGCCTATCTGGGCGAAACCATGGTGAACTGGTGTGCCGCGCTGGGCACCGTACTGGCCAACGACGAAGTTATCAACGGCTTGTCGGAACGTGGAGGCTATCCGGTAGAACAGCGGAAAATGCGCCAATGGTGCCTGCGCGTTTCGGCATACGCCCAACGCCTGCTCGATGGACTGGACAAAATAGACTGGAGCGAATCCATTAAAGAAACCCAACGGAATTGGATTGGGAGAAGCGAAGGGGCGGAAATACACCTCCCCCTGGCCCCCTCCAAAAGAGGGGGGATAGCTGGGAATCCCAAAGATTGTGAAAACGATCGGAATACGAGCGTCTCCCTCCCCTTGGGGGAGGGCCGGGGAGGGGTGGTTATTTTCACCACCCGAGCCGACACCATTTTTGGCGTAACATTTATGGTACTGGCGCCCGAAAGCGAGTACGTTGCCCAGCTTACAACCCCCGAACAAAAACCGGAGGTTGAGGCCTATATTGCCGCAACTAAAAAGCGTACCGAACGCGAGCGTCAGGCTGATAAAAAAGTATCGGGGGTATTCTCGGGTTCGTATGCTATTAATCCGTTGAATGGCAAAGAAATTCCTATCTGGATTGCCGACTATGTGCTTGCCGGTTACGGTACGGGCGCCATTATGGCTGTTCCTGCACACGACAGTCGCGACTACGCTTTCGCCAAACATTTCAACTTGCCGATTATCCCCTTGATAGAAGGCTGCGATGTGTCGGAAGAAAGCTACGATGCCAAAGAAGGTATCGTCATCAATTCGGGATTCTTAAACGGCTTGACTGTCAAAGAAGCCATCAAAAAAGCCAAGGAATACATCGAAGAAACAGGTATTGGTCGCGTAAAAGTAAATTACCGGTTGCGGGATGCCATCTTCTCGCGCCAACGCTACTGGGGCGAACCTTTCCCCGTATATTACAAGGACAACCTGCCCTACATGCTGCCATTGGATAAACTGCCCCTCGAACTGCCCGATGTAGATAAATTCTTGCCGACCGAAACAGGGGAACCGCCGCTGGGACGGGCTAAGAATTGGGAATATGGGGAAGAATGAGTAATAAGAATAAAAATAAAAACCGAAGAATATGAGTGATGAAGAACGTGATGAAATGATGAAATTGATGGAAGACAATTTCGATTTTCAGGAAGAACCGAAACTTGGAATTTTTTGGTATGACGAAAATGAAGACGCACTTTTCGGCGTGGTAAAAGCCGATGCCAGGGACGTGGCTTATGTTGGCAATATGACCCGTAAAACGGTAAGCAGTCTGCATAAAAGTTGGTGGACAAAGCAGAAGATGCGCTATCGTGCCGGAAAAGAAAAAAATCCGATTTATGAAGACGATTACACAAAAATACCGCGTGGCCGAATTTTTCAGCGCAAAGTCGGCAATGTATTTGAAATAATGTGCAGCAGTTGGATGACCGAACATATCATGGATTTGGTAATTGATGAATTTGACTTGCAAAACCAACCCGTAGAAAAATTTGTTGACGAGCATTGGGAACTCGGACACGGTTGGAGCGGCGATTTATTGTAAATGTCCGCTCTATTTTCCCCACCGAAATGGGCAAAAGATTGGGAGTGCGGAAAAGAAGAATAAAAACAAAATATATTAAGAATATGTCGAAGAAGAACAAAAAGAATACAGTAAAGCAACAGTTTTTGTCGCCTGATAATTACATCCGCACTAAAGCCCGAAGTTTACCCATTGTCGAATGTCTTATTACACCGGAATGGCAAGATTGTGGCGAATGTAATATTATCGTAGCACGACAGCACACGAACGGCAATTATACGTTTGGCTGTTATCTTGTTGATACATATTGTTTGGGAATTAAGGAGTCGTTTTACAAGTTCAATACTCCGGGAACAGATTTTGAAGAAATTAAGGAAGATTATTTTGAGCAATTAGAATCGGTAAGCTACGAAGAAGTACACAATATTATTTATGGAGCGTATGCGTATGCCGAAGAACTGGGTTTTAGACCCGATAAGGACTTTGCAGTTACACAGTACATTCTTGAAGAGGATAGCGATGCCATACCGCTGATAGAGTATGAATTTGGGTACAACGGCAAACCTATGCTGATGGTCAAGACCCGCGCCGAATATACTCGCTATGCGCCGACGCTTGAAAAATCGACCGGTGGAGACTTCGACTACTTCATTGACAATGAAGTAGATGATGACGATGAAATAGATGATGATGTCTTAGATAAAGTTCCTGATGAGGTTTCTAATGAGTTAACGAAATTTTTTGAAAGTCTTTCGGATGGAGAGAAGGAGGTATTCTTGGAAAAAATGAGTGATTTTCAGGAAAAGTTGAAGAAAAGCCGATCGCTTCCACATACTCCCTACAATTATCAATATCCCAACTATCCGCAATCGTTAGATTTGACGCATAAAGAGTTAAATGCGCTTTTTCTGCCCGAAAACAACGAAAGATTAGATAAACAGTTGATTGATAAAATATTGTCGTTACCCCGAGAGACGTTGATTAAAGACTTAAACAACTGCATTTTGTACGAAATCGGGCAAAATTGTAGAGGCATTTCGGAAAAAAATGACGAAGACAATAGTTACGGCAGTCTGACGCACGCCCTGTGGCTGCTGGCTGAGTTGAAAGCCGAAGAAAGTTTACCGGTAGTGTTGGAGGTTTTACGGCAAAATGAAGAATTTCACCATTTCTTCTTTGGAGATATGGCGATGGAGACATTGCGGCCTGTGCTGTATCAGCTTGGGCAAAATCAGCTACCTGTGCTGCATTCGTTTGCCAAAGAGCCAAACCTGTATATCTTTCTGAAAATCGCCGTTTCGTCTGCCGTAGCAACGATAATTTATCATACGCCCGAAAGGAGAGCCGAAGTAATTGAATGGTATGGCAACTTGTTGGATTTTTACTACGAAAATATAACTGACACCGCCTATTACGATGCCAATTTTGTGGGGATGATGATGTCTGATCTGCTGGATATTTGCGCCCAAGAACTGCTACCTAAAATTAAAGAGCTGTACGAAACAGGCTTGGTGGATGAGATGCCCTGCGGACCGTATTCCAGTGTAGAAAAGGAAATGAAGGAAAATATGCTTGAACACGAGGGAAATTACAAAATTAAATCCATATACGATTTTTATGGTGAATAGAGAGGTTTGCCACCACTGGGATGGGCAAAGGACTGGGTGTATAGGAAAGAATGAAAGAACTTTGAGTTGGCATGACTGATAAAAATGAAATAGTACTTTACCAGCCCGATAATTCAGTAAATTTGGAGGTTCGGTTGGAGAATGAAACGGTTTGGTTGAATCGACAGCAATTGGCATTGCTTTTCGACAGGGATATTAAGACCATTGGCAAGCATATTAACAATGCTTTAAAAGAAGAATTGGCAAATTTTTCAGTTGTCGCAAATTTTGCGACAACTGCTAATGATGGAAAAGTTTACCAAGTTGATTATTACAATCTTGATATGATTTTGTCGGTTGGCTATCGCGTAAAATCAAGTCATGGCATTCAATTCCGATCTTGGGCAAATAGTGTATTGAAAGATTATATCTTACGCGGTTATGCCATAAGCCAGCGTTTTGAACGCTTGGAATATCGAATGACGGAGAATGAGAAAAAGATAGATTTTTTTGTAAGAACGGCTTTGCCTCCAGTAGAAGGCGTTTTTTTTGATGGGCAAATATTTGATGCTTATAAATTTGTTGCAGAACTGATAAAGAGAGCTAAAAAGACAATAGTTTTAATTGATAATTATGTGGATGAAAGTGTTCTGACACTATTATCAAAACGCGATGCAGGTGTTGGCGCTACTATCTACACGGCAAAAGTTTCGGCTCAATTACAACTTGATTTGTCAAAACACAACGCGCTCAATATCCGCCAATAACGATAAATGAAAAGACAGGTATTCACGATCGGTTTCTGTTGATAGACAATGATATTTATCATATAGGCGCCTCGCTCAAAGATTTAGGAAAAAAACTTTTTGCGTTTACAAAAATGGAGATGAGAATAGAGGAGTTGATGGGAAAATGATTTTAAATAAATATGGAAAAGTTGTTAAAGACGTTTGGAATGAATTACCAATGCATTATTTTAATATTGAACTGGACGAATTTGTTATTATGCCAAATCATTTTCATGGAATAATTGCAATAACCGAAGACGTAGGGGTCGAATATTTTCGACCCGAAAAGGATGTAATTGTGGATACAAGGGTCGAAAATATTCGACCCCTACGTGAACGTTCAAATTGTGAATCGGGATCATACATTGAATCAAATCCCTTTGGATGGTTAAACGATAAATTTTATACAGAATAAAAAAAAATAAAAAGAATATGACAAATAAAAAAACAACAGAAAAATACCCGCTCGAGCTGAATACCATGCCCGGATTTGCCGGGTCATCGGCGTATTACTTGCGCTATATGGATCCGCATAACGAGGAGGCTTTGGTGGCCAAAGAGGTTGATGAATACTGGCGCAATGTGGATTTGTATATCGGCGGGACGGAACATGCTACCGGGCATTTGATTTACAGCCGGTTCTGGAATAAGTTCCTTTACGATATTGGCGTTTCGTGCGAGGACGAACCCTTCAGGAAGTTGATTAACCAGGGGATGATTCAGGGACGAAGCAATTTTGTGTATCGCATCAACGGCACAAATAAGTTTGTTTCGCTCAACCTGAAGGACCGGTACGAAACCACCTCGCTTCACGTGGATGTGAATATCGTATCGAACGATGTGCTGGATTTGGATAAATTCAAGGCATGGCGGCCTGAGTTTGCCGATGCGGAATTTATTCTGGAGGACGGCAAATATGTTTGCGGTTACGGTGTCGAAAAAATGTCGAAGTCGATGTATAACGTAGTTAATCCCGATGATATTGTCGAAAAATACGGCGCCGATACTTTGCGTTTGTACGAAATGTTTTTAGGCCCTATCGAGCAATCCAAACCTTGGGATACCAACGGCATTGATGGCGTACACCGCTTCCTGCGCAAGTTCTGGAGTTTGTTTTACAACGCCGGAAGCTTTCTGGTTACGGAAGAGGAACCGGGCAAGGAGGAACTGAAATCGCTTCACAAATTGATAAAGAAAGTAACCTTCGACATCGAAAACTTCTCTTTCAACACCTCGGTATCGGCATTTATGATTTGTACCAACGAATTGACCTCGTTGAAGTGCCATAAGCGCAGTATTTTGACGGATTTGGTTGTTTTGCTGGCTCCATTTGCCCCGCATATCACCGAAGAACTCTGGCATTCGCTGGGCAACAGCGCTTCGGTATGCGATGCCCGGTGGCCGGTGCACAACGAAGAATACTTGAAGGAAGATGTTGTCAACTACACCATTTCTTTCAACGGGAAAGCCCGTTTCAGCATTGAGTTTGCCGCCGATGCCACCAACGAGGAAATAGAAAAAACCGTATTGGAACACCCCGGTTCGGTTAAGTGGCTGGAAGATAAAACACCCAAGAAAGTAATTATTGTGCCCGGGAAGATAGTCAATGTAGTTTTATAAAGCTATGACTAAGATATATTTAAAGAATTTCTACTGGAAAGATTACCTGACAATACTTGTCGGACTGGTACTTTATGCGGTGGGCTTGATTGGATTCATCAAACCCGGCGGAATCGTAACCGGAGGGTTAACCGGTATTTCGCTGTTAATAGAATATGCTACCGAAGGGAAAATTCCGCTGCAAAACACCTATTTTCTGGTCAACTGCCTGCTTTTAGTCATCGCATTCAGGATACTTGGCGCAAAGTTCATTGTCAAAACTATTTTTAGCGTCATCATTTTAACCATACTCTTAACCCTGCTCCGAATGCTGATTACCCGGCCGCTTATCACCGAAGAGCCTATCCTTTCGGGCGTAATTGGCGGGATGATGTGCGGTGCGGGAATAGGACTGGTTTTCAGTGTGAATGGAAGTACGGGAGGCGCCGATATTATTGTTGCGTTGATTAACAAATACCGCAATTTGGCTTTTGGGCGAGGAATATTGCTGTGCGACTTTGTTATCATCAGCTCCTCTTATTTTGTATTTCAGGACTACAGCAAGATTGTTGTCGCGCTCATCGTTATGGGTGTATCAACTTATACAATTGACATGGTTATCAACGGATTCCGGCAATCGGTACAATTCCTTATTTTCTCGGAGAAATACGAAGTCATTGCCAATTCCATTAATAAAGAGCTAAAAAGAGGCTGTACCGTTCTTGACGGAATAGGATGGTACTCGAAAAAACCGGCAAAAGTAATTGTTGTACTGGCTAAGCGCACCGAGTCAATAGAGATGTTTCGTTTAATCAAAAGCATTGACGAAAAGGCCTTTATCTCGCAAAGCACGGTCAGAGGGGTGTATGGCGAAGGATTCGATAGATTACGATAAAACTATTACGCTACCGTTTGGTTGTGTTTCTCTTCAAGGCAAACTCCTTTTCTGTTAGGGCAAACCTTGAAAAGATTTAGAACCACTATTACGGATGAGATTCCTCCCTTTGGTCGGAATGACTCGCCTATTGGTGATTTAAGGGATGATGAGGTGGCGGCTTCGCCGCCACCTCATCATCCCCTCTCCCAAAAAGGAGACAGTCATTCCGACCAAAGGGAGGAATCTCCTGCTCATATCAGCAACTTTACTGAAAGGCACAAGCAGTAAAATTTTTCATGCGTTTGCCCTACCTTTTCTGTCTATAAGTTTGTATAAAAGAGCCGTGATGCCAACCCATGCTACTATATCCAGTGCCAACACAATATTGCAGTTGATGTAGAGAAGTAAAAGGGCATTTGAAGCAAAAAACAGCACACCGCCTGAAATAAGCACGAAAACAGCTCTTTTTCGGGACAGACCCAAATCAATCAACATGTGATGTACATGGCTTCTGTCGGGAGAAAAAGGAGCCCGTTTTTTTGCCATCCGTAAAACCATCACCCTGAAAGCATCTAACGGCGGAATGAATAATGCGGCCAGAACCAATAGCGGAAATCCGGACGGCATTATCTCAATAGCTTGGGCGCTACTAATCAGGTGAATCATCATAAAAGCCAGTAAGTACCCCAAAGTCAGGGAACCGGTATCGCCCATAAATATTTTTCGGGTGGGATGAAGAAAATTATAATAAAAGAAAACCGTTAATGTCCCCAAAACAGTGAATGCAATGCTGGCATAGGTCCACATATTGAACATACAGAACAATACCCCATACACAAAAAACGCAATGGAGCTCAACCCCGAGGCCAGTCCATCGGCCCCATCTATCAGATTGATGGAGTTGGTAACAAACATAATGACCAAAACAGTTAATGGAATTCCAACCACATCCGAAATTTCGTAAAGGCCAAACAATCCGTAAAAATTATTGATATATACCCCGCTACAAACAACGCAGACTGCGGCGATAAGTTGAATCAGGAATTTTACCCTGTAGTTAACGCCCACTATGTCGTCTTTTATGCCGACCAGATAAATCAGATGCATTCCACAGACAAGAAGAAGCCATACATTGAGGGCTGATTTCGAAAGCAAATCGTCCGATATGCCAAATTCATTTCTTACAAATAGCAAAAAACAAGTGATTAGTAATATAACAGGCATAAACGAAGCTCCCCCTAACCGGGGAATCGTACAAGCGTGCAGTTTTCGATAGTCGGGAACATCAAATAATCGTTTCTTTTTGGCAATATAAATCAAACGAGGCAATATTATCATCTCCATAATGACAGCTATTGCAAAAACCCCAACTAAAGTTAGTATGTTAAAGTAAATGTTATTCATATCCTGATGATATAGTTCTGTAAAAGTAGGGATATTTTTCAATAAATCAAAAAAATATTAAATCCGATTCGTCCCTGATTTGGCTATTCAACGCAATTTATATCCCTCAATGTGTTTAACTGGCTGATATTTTGAGCTCTACTTCCGAGCCTCAATTTACTCTAATCTATAAATCTTTTTACAATATCCTGAAATGCTTCTATCCTTCTGTCCCTGAAAAACGGCCATATCCGGCGAACTTCTTCCGAGCGTTTCAGGTCGATTTCAACAACAGCCGTTTCTTCCTGCAAATTTGAAGCCTGCCACAGTATTTCCCCCTGAGGCCCGGCGACAAAACTGCCACCCCAAAACTCAATTCCGTTTGTCTGCCCCGATGGGTCAACTTCGTGGCCAATCCGGTTCACCGATACCACATGCAGTCCGTTGGCAACGGCATGTCCGCGCTGCGAAACAGTCCATGCATCCAGCTGCCTTTTCTTCTCCTCCTCGCTATCGGTCGATTCCCAACCTATGGCTGTGGGGTAAATGAGTAAATCGGCTCCGGCCAGAGCCATCAAACGGGCGGCTTCGGGATACCATTGATCCCAACAAACCAGTATGCCAAGCTTTCCCAGCGATGTTTCAACTGGTCGAAAGCCCAAATCGCCGGGTGTAAAATAAAACTTCTCGTAATATGCCGGATCGTCGGGAATGTGCATTTTCCGGTATTTTCCGGCAATTGTTCCGTCTTTCTCAATCACCACCGCGGTATTGTGGTATAAGCCGGGCGCGCGGCGCTCAAACAGCGAGAGAACAATGACCACATGCAGCTCTTTGGCCAAGCCTCCGAAATCATCAGTCGATTTGCCAGGTATCGACTCTGCCAGTTCAAAGGCATTGGTATCTTCCGTTTGACAAAAATACAGCGAATTGTGTAGCTCCTGCAAAACAATCAGTTCGGCGCCTTGTTTGGCCAAAAGCGTTATTTTTTCTTTCAGATTCGCTCTATTCGAATCAATATGCCGACTGTTTTTTTGTTGTATTATCCCTATTTTCATTTTCCTTGCACTGTTTTCAATTAATAAATTTTTCGGGATATTGCATTGTTATACAATGCAAAGAACCATGCTGCGTAATGATGGAAGAGCAATCAATCCCCACAATCTGCCTTTCGGGAAAAGCAATTGTAAGCTGCTCAATGGCTTCCCTGTCTCTCGGCGTATTATAGACCGGAACTAATACTGCTCTGTTCATTATCAGGAAGTTGGCATAAGTGGCAGGCAATCTTTCTCCGTCCAGAATTACTTTTTCGGCCATCGGCAGAGGGAGCAATTTATAGGGATTCCCTTCAAAATCGACAAAAGACTGCAATTGCTTTTCCATCGCCTGAAGCGCCTCGAAATGCTCGTCGCAGGGGTCGTTGCATTTAACATAGGCTATCGTTTTTTCATCGCAAAAACGCGCTAAGGTATCAATATGGCTATCGGTATCGTCTCCGGCCAAATATCCATGGTCCAGCCACAAAACGCGCTTTAAACCGAAGGTTCTTTTCAGATAATCTTCTATCTCGTCTTTCGACAAGTAGGGATTTCTGTTCGGCGACAAGAGGCACTCGGAAGTGGTGAGCAAAGTTCCTTTTCCATCGGTTTCCAAGCTTCCGCCCTCCAACACAAAGTTCTTCCTATTCCTGTAAAGAACACGTTTATCGAAAACCTGCGCCGAGAAAAGTTTTTTGTTGATTTGATTATCGAGATTGGATGCAAACTTCAATCCCCAGCCGTTGAATGTGAAATCGTAGAGAACCGGTTGACCATCAATCAGTACCGATACAGGTGCATGATCGCGCGCCCAAGTATCGTTTGAGGCAATTTCGACCAATTGCAGATTCGCTGCCGGAAAATCGTTTCCCAGGCAATAGCCGACCAAATCGGGATTTTTGCAGACAACAATCAGTTTCTGCCTCTTCAATATTTCCTGAGCGATGCTTACATAACAAGCTGTTATTTTTTCCAATATATAGTCCCAATCCGTGTCCTCATGCGGCCATGTGAGTTGCACAGCGCTCTGCGGATACCATTCGGGGGGGAAGAAAATCTGAGCCATAGATAACATTTTTCACAAAAATAGCTTTTTTATGATATTGCGGCAAATCTTTTTGGGGATTATGTGATATTTTGAAAGAATGTGATGAAAGAATAATGTGCCAATATGCCAATGTGAATAATGTAAGGGCGCGGATATGTTGTGTCCGTTGTGCTTTTTATTATAACCTCATTTTCACCTAATTTCAATTACAAAACAACCTTAGTAGCAATGTGTTAAATTGAATGATGCGACCTCATTATTCGCCTGTGTTTTGTAAATCCTTCTTTGGTTATTGTGGACGGAGAAGAGCACGATCCGGATTATCTGAAAACGATGGATCCGACAACGATTGAATCAATATCCGTATTAAACGATCAGACAGCCATAGAGACATATGGCGAAAAAGTGAAAGATGGCGTAATTGTTGTCAAAACAAAAAAACAGTAAAGGAAAGAATGGCGTGTCAAAAATCTGTCATCCCGTGCCTGACACGGGATCTCCTAACAAACATCAGCTGAATGTTAGGAGATTGCGGGTCGGAGCCTGCAATGACAAAAATAAAAATGGTCGCAGCACGCCACGACCCTACATTATTCCCGTCGCCACATTATTCTCATCATAATTTTGCGTACATTTGGCACGTTTTATTGTACGAGAATCAATGGTAGATACAAAAATAGAGAAACCGAAAGCAGCAACCCACTATCTATGGGCCGACTATGCCCGGTTTACCTGCTTGTTTTTGGTCGTTTTTTTTCATATTCCTTTCCGGCCCGACTCGGTGATGGATGAGACATTGAGGCTTTTCCGCATCCCCTGCTTCTTTTTTATCTCGGGATTGTTGTTCCGCTTCGAGAAATATCCGGCTTTCCCCGGATTTGTAAAACACCGTGCCAAACAAATATTGGCGCCGTATTTTTGCTTTTTCTTCATTGCCTACGTCTTTTGGCTTTTGGGCGCCAAGCAGTTCTATATTTCGGCCGACCGACAAGCTTCTTTGTCGCTTTACGAGCCTGTGCTGGAGTATTTATGTGGTACTCCCTACCTCATTCTGTGGCCTCTGTGGTTTTTAGCTTGTTTGTTTGCTTTGCAATGTATATTTTACTTGTTTTTCAAAAAAATAAAGAACAAATTTTTAGCCGTTTTTATCCTCTTGCTTTTCCCTTTGTTGCCTGTGTTGATAGACATGCAAAATGCTCCGTGGAAACTTGATAGAGTGTGCAATTACATGCCCTATTATGGAGTGGCCTGCTTTTTCAGGAAAGAGATATTTGCGTTTTTTGAACAAAAGAAACGCTATGCAGTGGCATTGATTTTGTTCTTGTTTCACCTGCTGTTTTTGTATTTGGCGGATGAACTTACGAATCCGTTTGCAGGAGTCTATATCAAAATAGGCGGCAGTATAACAATTATTTTTGCCGGTTGTACGCTCATTAAAATTGTGGCCGATTTTCTGGGAAAAAGAAAATACATCGACTATATATCAACAAATTCGGTGGTTGTATTGGGCTGGCATACCTACGTTATACGCGGCATACAGGCTATTGTTATGCTGTTGGTAGCCACTCCTGCCGGAGCCGGTTTTCCCGAGCTGAGCTATGGCATCAATCTCATTCTAGCAGCCCTTGTAATGCTCCTGCTGTTTATCCCTGCTTACCTGATAAACCGGTATGTGCCGTTTATTACAGGCAAAGGGCGTTTTTGGGAATAAGGCAGGTTATTTTATTCCGTTCGCCCGCCGAACAAACTTTGCACCCTCCATCAGCTGTTCTCTAAGGTTATACTTGATGGGCAAGGTAGAAAGCGCCCGCACAGGTTTACCATTTTTCTTTCCGGGTATCCACTTGGGCATCTTTTTCACTACACGCAAGGCTTCGGCATTGGTTTCGGGCGATAAACCAATCGCAATGGCTGCATTTGTAATCGATCCATCTTTGCCAATAACAAAACAAACAAAAACATCCCCTTGTACTTTATCTTTAACTGCTTGTTTGGGATACCGAAGATTGTTTTTTAAAAATGCTCTCAACTGCGCTATCCCACCCGGGAATTGGGGTTTTTCATCCAAAGAATCTAGGGCTGCTTTATCGAATTGAGGTTTTGGCTCAACAAGCTCAACCTCAGCCTCAGCCTCTTTCCGAAACTCAAGCGCCACCGGCAGGGTAAAATAAACATCCACCGATTTGCCTTGTAGTTTGCCGGGTATCCATTGAGGCATTTTGTTCACTACCTCCAATACGGCGGAATCCATTTCCGGCGATATGCTTTTTACAATAGAGGCCTCCCGAAGCGTCCCCTCCTTCGTTACCACAAAACGGAGCACAACACGCGTTCCCGGGGTATTTTCGAGGCCGGTTTCGGGATATATCAGGTTGTGGCTTATAAATTTCATCATCTCCGCCGCCCCACCCGGATATTGCGGCATCTCGTCAACAAAAGAATAGACACTATCGCTTGCCTGACCGGATGGTGTCTCCGGCGAGTTTGGCAATCCGTGTACGGTATTTACGGCCATGAATGCTATTCCGGTCAGAATCAGCCGGATGTATTTTGTAAATGAATGTTTGTTTATCATGCGAATTAAAAGTTAATAACAACAGGCGTTTCAGCCCTAAGCAAGGCGTAATATTAGCTAAAAAAACAAACCCCTCAAAATTTTTTAACAGGAATCGTTAGGGCAAACCTTGAAAAAAGTCCGAATAAGCTAAGGCTTTCAGCCTTAACCTTACGACCATGCCTTACGAGCAGGCTCAAACATCTTTCATCCTATAATCCCTGCATCAACAGAAACCCTTATTCACGCCCGCGATAACAGTTTTAAACCGATTCGGGGTGATTTGTAAACCGGGCTAAGCAAAACACAATTAAAAAACACTAATTCGCCGATAAGTTGTTAGAAATGATTACAAAATATTATAACATGCAAAATCTTTTTTTGTAATTTTGTGCGCCGGAAATAATTTATGTTTAAAAACATAATTCCGGGAACCGGAAATTGAAGAAACTATTTAGTTTTTAGCCGGTAGAGACAGACAGACAGAAAAGTAAGCAAAATTTATTTTTAACCAATATAAAATTAAGACAAAATGATTAAAGTAGGTATTAATGGTTTCGGTCGCATCGGACGTTTGGTATTCCGCGCGGCTCAAGGCAGAAAAGACATTGTAATTGTAGGTATCAACGACCTTATCGACGTAGAATACATGTCGTACATGTTGCGTTACGATACTATCCATGGAAGATTCGATGGAACAGTAGAAGTTAAAGACGGTAAACTGGTTGTAAACGGAAACGCTATCCGTGTAACTGCCGAAAAGAATCCTGCTGATTTGAAATGGAACGAAGTGGGCGCTGAATACGTGGTAGAATCTACCGGCTTGTTCCTTTCCAAGGACAAAGCTCAAGGCCACCTTGATGCCGGCGCTAAATATGTAGTTCTGTCAGCTCCTTCTAAAGACGATACCCCCATGTTTGTTTGTGGTGTAAACGACAACAAATATGTAAAAGGAACTCAAATCGTTTCCAATGCATCTTGTACTACCAACTGTTTGGCCCCTATCGCTAAAGTATTGAACGACAAATTCGGTATCACCGACGGTTTGATGACAACAGTACACTCAACAACAGCTACTCAAAAAACAGTGGACGGCCCATCGGCTAAAGACTGGAGAGGTGGACGCGCTGCTTCGGGCAACATTATCCCTTCTTCTACAGGCGCTGCAAAAGCAGTTGGTAAAGTAATCCCCGAATTGAACGGAAAATTGACAGGTATGTCAATGCGCGTTCCTACTTTGGACGTATCGGTAGTTGACTTGACAGTTAACCTGGCTAAATCGGCTAAATACGACGAAATCTGTGCTGTTATGAAAGCTGCTGCAGAAGGTGAATTGAAAGGTATTCTTGGATATACCGAAGACGCAGTAGTTTCTTCCGACTTCCTTGGAGATGCCCGCACATCTATCTTCGATGCAAAAGCAGGTATCGCTTTGACCGACACTTTCGTGAAAGTTGTATCTTGGTACGACAACGAATGGGGTTATTCAAACAAAGTGCTTGACCTTATCGCCAGCATGGCTAAAATCAACGGTTAATCCCCGGGATTTAACTATAAAAATAGAAAAGGAGATGCTTTTGGCGTCTCCTTTTTTTGTTTTCAGGGCTTTCGATACGCCTAAAAAAACGATGTTCTTTGCAGGCCCCGACCCGCAATTGGAGCGGAGCGTAAATCGGCCCTAGCCAATCTCCAAACACAGGAAGAACGCAAATTACGCGAATTAGGCAAATTCACGCAATTTGTGTTCCTATAGGGCAAACCTTGAAATTACGCCTTTCGGTAAAATTGCTGATAGGGGAGCAGGAGATTCCTCCCTTTGGTCGGAATGACAGTCTCCTTTTTAGGAGAGGGGAGTAGGAAGCGGCGGCTTCGCCGCCGCTTCCTACTCCCTTAAACCACTAATAGGCGAGTCATTCCGACCAAAGGGAGGAATCTCATCCATAACAGTAGCAGTTTGCCCTGATGTTCATATTCATTATTTATCGCAAGGGCAAATAAAACAATATATTGAATCTGCACAATAAACAGGCAAATAGATTTTGTAAAAAAAAGAGTGTAAACAGTTTGGTTGAATAGCAAATTAAGCATATATTTGAGGACACTATTCCCGTAAGAGGCTGTGTCAAAAGTCTGTCATCCCGTGCTTGACACGGGATCCCCAGAGTAAACGTGCAGTAACTGTCAGGAGATTGGCTAAGGCCGATTTACGCTCCGCTCCAATTGCGGGTCGAAGCCCGCAATGACAAGCTCGGGAATAAGACTTATGAGACAGCGCCACATTACCCATTGGCACATTAATTTTCGGCCATTCCCTCTTTTTAATGAAAAATTAATGAAAATGTAAGCCATTTATTAAGCGGTAACGGTTTTCTTTGTGTAAAATCTATTGTTTTAATCTTATACATCATGAAAAGAAGCGCTATCCTTATTGCTATGGCATGTTTATTTGTTTTTTCTGTTCAGCCTCAGAGCTTGGACAAGGTTGTTCTTTCTTCCGGCTGGCAGATGCAGGATGCTACTGTCGTCCATCGCGAGGGGAAAGAGGCCGGTTGGGAGATGGTAAATTCGGCAAAAGTGCCGCAAGAAGGGCGGGAAGTCTCGAAACTTGCCTACCAGCCGAAGAATTGGTATAGCGCTACCGTGCCGGGTACGGTGCTGACCACGCTTGTCAACAACGGCGTTTATCCCGAACCATTGTATGGCGAAAACAACCGTCCCGAAATAATACCGGAGGCGTTGTGCCATACCGACTGGTGGTACCGGACGGTTGTCGCCATCCCCGATTCGTATCAAGATAAAAACATCTGGCTCAATTTCGACGGCATTAACTACGAAGCCGATGTTTGGGTAAACGGAACCCGTGTAGGGCCTGTTAAAGGGGCATTCATACGCGGCAAATTCGATATTACCTCTTATGTGAAGCAAAGCAAAGAAGCCGCTATTGCCGTTCGCATTTCGCCACAGCCTCATACCGGAATTCCTTTCGAGCACATTATGGCTAGCGTTGGCGGCCCTTGCGGTGGCGTTGGTCGGCTCGATGGCCCTACTTTCGGCTGCGCAAACGGCTGGGACTGGTTGTCGGGCATTCGCGACCGGAACAGCGGTATCTGGCAACAGGTGTATTTATCGGCAACAGGTTCGGTGATACTTAAAGACCCGCTGATTACAACCGACTTGCCATTGCCTCAAACAGATATAGCGTTTGTTACCGTGCAAACAACTGTTCAGAATACCACCGGTAAGCTGCAAAAAGGCCTCATCAAGGGAAGTTTCGATAATATCCGTTTTGAAAAGCAAGTCGAAATAGCCCCCTGGCAAACACTAACATACACTTTCGACCCGGGCAGTTTTTCGCAGCTTAAACTGAACAATCCCAGGCTGTGGTGGCCAAACGGACTTGGCGAACCCAATCTGTATTCCCTCCGGCTGTTGTTTGAACTGGATGGAAAAGTTTCGGACGCACAGGATATAACATTCGGCATCCGCGAAATTTCGTATGACAGACCCGGCAGCGATAACCTGGGCTTAACGGTAAATGGCCTGCGCGTTTTCTGCAAAGGCGGCAACTGGGGCATGGACGAAGCATTGAAGCGAATCCCCAAAGAACGGCTTGAGGCTCAGGTTCGCCTGCATCGCGAAGCCAACTTCAATATGATACGGAATTGGGGCGGACAAAGTACCAGCGAAGATTTGTATGCCCTCTGCGATAAATACGGCATCATGCTTTGGGACGAGTTCTTTCAGTTTAATTCGGCAGACCCGCTCGACCAAGACCTGTTTATGGCAAACGTGCGGGACAAAACGCTCCGCTTCCGCAACCACCCATCCATTGTTATTTGGTGTGGCCGCAACGAAGCCTATCCGCCCAAATATTTGGACGATGCGGTGCGGTATCTCTTGGCCAAGCTCGACCCCTTACGCTGGTACCAAGCCAATTCGGGTGGCGGACGAGGATGTAACTCCGGCGGGCCTTACGATTGGGTAACGCCGACAGAATATTACCGCTTCTCCGAAAAAAGCAACTTTAACAAGAAAGAAACTTTTAAAACGGAAATCGGCGCACAATCTATTCCCACGCTGGAATCTATTCAGGGAATGATGCCCGAAAAAGATTGGACGAGCATTACCGATGCCTGGGCCGAGAAAAACTTTATTGCGGGCGGCGGGCGAAAACTGCTTAAAACCATGACTAAACGCTATGGAAAAGTAGTGAATGTGGCCGACTTTGTACGCAAATCGCAACTGATGAATTACGAAGCATTCCGCGCCATGTACGAAGGCCGCTTGGGGCAGATGTACACGCCGGTGGAAGGCATTCTTCTCTGGATGAGCCAACCGGCGCAACCCAGTTTTGTCTGGCAAATCTACCATTACGATTTGGAACCCAATGCCTCGTACTTTGCCACAAAAAAAGCCTGCGAGCAGATACATATCCAATTCAACGAAAGCAACAACGGCGTGGTGCAGGTGGTTAATCATCAAGCTACCCCACTTTCGGGCGCACGGGCAAAAATCACGCTCTACAACCTGAATGGAAGCATTGCTTTGCAGCACGATTATGATGTATCGGCGGCGCCATGCTCGGTAACTAAACTTGACGATATACAGTGGCCGACATCTTTAACGCCTGTGCATTTTGTCAAACTCGAATTGCGCGACCCGGCGGGGAAGCTTATTTCGGACAATTTCTATTGGCGAGGCATTGCATCCAATCCCGACGACCTGACCCAACTCGAGACAATGCCTGTTGTAAAACTTTCGACCAAAGCAACTTATCGTAGCAATAACGGCAAAGTGTTTGTTGATGTAACCTTGCGCAATCCGAGCAAGCATATCGCCCTGATGACACACCTGCAATTGCATCGCGACAAATCGAAAGAACGTGTATTGCCGGTATATTACAGCGACAACTACATATCCCTGGCGCCAAAGGAAGAAAAAACGATAACTATTGAAGCTTCGGAAGCCGGGTTGAAAGGCGAAAAACCCTTGGCGCTGATAGACGGCTGGAACATCGAAATAGCCCCGTCAACTTACGTCGCTGCGAATAAAAATGCCGCCGTTGCCGGTTGGCCGCAAGGCGAATTCGGATTTATTCCGCCCAAGCCCGAACCGGCAAGCGAAGTTCACCTCAATTGTGGCGGATACAACAGGGGAATATTCACAAAAGACCCCGGTTTTTTGGAAGGCGCCGTGGGAGAATGCACCGACATTATTGATGTAAGCGCGCCGAATGCAGGCCCCGAAGAACTTTACCGGTTGGTGCGCTGGGGTTCTTGCTCCTACACATCGTTGATGAAAGGAGGCGCCGGACAAACCTACACCCTGCGTTTGCACTTTGCCGAAATAGACAAAAACACACCGGTCGGAAAACGCTGTTTCAACGTGGTCGTCAACGGCAAAACCGTTCTGAGCGATTTGGACGTGGCAAAAGAGGCAGGAGGCATCCTCAAAGCCCTCGTGAAAGAAATCCCCGGCATAGTAGCTGATAACGAACAAAAAATCACCATAGAAGTAAAGAACGGAAAATCGGGCGCACCACAAATATCCGGGTTTGAGATATTGCCGCGGTAATGGGGAATGGGAATGATGTCGAATATGTCTGAACCGTTGATTATAGCTGATTTTATTGATTAACCTGAACATTGTAGAGACGTGGCGTGCCACGTCTGTATTCCGCGTTATTGTAGGGGCGAAATAGCTGTAACCCATTGCCGCGAACGGGTTTCGTAGGAGCGAAATAGTTGTAGCCCGTTGCCGCGAATGGGGCGTTTAGTCCCACATGGGACGGCACTTTGACGCTGTATCAAGTGTCGTCCCATGCGGGACTTGCTTGCAGGAGGCGATTGTCTATCCGTAAGCTAAAGCATACGGTTAATAAAGTGTCGTCCCATGCGGGACTAAATACGGGGTGTTATCGGTGAACCCTTTTTAAGGTTTGTCCTGGAATTAACTTTAAGCTATTGAGTTTGTAGTGAAATAATGATTACCTTTGGGAACAATTACAGAAATTCGATATGAAAATTCTTTTGTTGGGAGAATGCAGCAATCTTCATTGGACCCTTGCCCAGGGACTTCGGTTATTGGGGCAGGATGTAACCGTTGTTTCGGATGGTAGCCGGTGGATGGGAAATCCCAGAGATATAAATTTGTCTCGAAAGAGTTATGGCGCTTATGATTCGGTTAAATATCTGTACGACATCTATAAAAACCGGGGGAAGCTTAAAGATTATGATATTGTTCAAATAAAGAATCCCATTTTCTTAGACCTTAAAGCAGAAAAGAATTTGTCCTTTTACCGTTTTCTGAAAAAGCACAACCGGAAAGTTTTTTTAGGCGCTTTCGGCACCGATTATTATTGGATTAAAACCTGTTTAGATAAACAAACATTCCGCTATTCCGATTATTATACAGGAGATAAGCCCACCGGTTTCGCTATGGCCGAAATCCACAGAAAAAACTGGATGGGCACAGTCAAGCAGCATTTGAATGAAGAAATAGCCGAAACCTGCGATGGGATTATTGCCTGTTTGTACGAATATTATGTTTCGTATTGTAATCTTTACAAAGATAAACTGACGTTCATCCCCGAACCGGTCAATACGGACGAATTGGCGTTTAAACAGAAAGGCGTTGCCGATCTTCTCCGCTTCTTTATTGGCATTCAATCCGATAGATCGCAGATTAAAGGCACCGATGTCTTGTACCGTATATTACAGGAGATTCACCAAAAATATTCGGAGAAATGTACGATTGAAAAAGTGGAATCGCTTCCTTACCGGGAATACATACAAAAAATGAATGATTCGGATGTGATATTGGATCAATTATACTCTTACACGCCGAGTATGAATGCCTTAGGCGCAATGGCTCAAGGGCTTGTTGCCGTAGGAGGCGCCGAACCCGAATCGTATGAAATACTGAACGAAACGGAGAATAAACCAATAATAAATGTGTTGCCCAACGAAGAGGATATATTTACAAAATTGGAACAACTCGTTTTGAATAAAGATCGCATTCCCGAATTATCGTTGCAAAGCCGGTTGTTTGTCGATAAGCATCACAATTACAAAAAAGTAGCGCAACAATATTTGGATTTTTGGACAAGCCGCAGTTGAGATTATGAAAGAAACAACAAAACCAATCGACTTCGTTCTACCCTGGGTGGACGGTTCCGACAGCCAGTGGCAAGCGCGCTTTGCCCAATATGCCGGATTGGATGGCGATTCGCAAAATATCCGTTTCCGCAATTGGGATTTATTGCGTTATTGGTTTCGGTCGATTGAAAAATATGCGCCCTGGTTCCGGCACATCTATTTTATCACATCGGGCGAACTTCCCGAGTGGTTGAACCTCAATCATCCCCGGCTTCGATGGATAAAACACGAGGATTACGTTCCGGCTGAATACCTCCCGACATTCAGCGCCAATACCATCGAGATGAATCTGCACCGGATCGAAGGCTTGTCGGAACAGTTTGTCTATTTCAACGACGATACATTTATCACCAAGCCGGTGGAAGAATCGCTGTTTTTTTACAAAGACCTTCCTTGCGATGGCGCGATAATGACGGCAAGACCTGTTAGTGGAGGCATCATTCACATGGTAATCAACGATTTGGGCGTTTTGGACAGGCACTTTGATAAACACCGGACAATAAAAAAGAATCCCTTCAAATGGTTCAACTATAAATACGGGAGAGGACTGGTAAGCAATCTGTTGCTTTATCCCTGGGTGGAGTTTTCGGGTTTTATCGACCCCCACATGCCCAATGCATTCCTCAAATCCACCCTGACTAAAATCTGGGAGAACGAACCCGATTTGCTAAATCAGACCTGCCAAACAAAATTCAGGACGAATAACGATGTGAATCAGTGGCTAATCAGGTATTGGCAATTGGCTGAGGGGAACTTTCATCCGGTGAACAGGCTCAAAGGCTCGTTGTGCACCGATATAAGCGACGAAAACAAGCAGTCTGTTTGTGCGGCTATCGTCAACCAACAATACACTATGCTTTGCCTGAACGATAGCGATAACATCACCGACTTTGAAACGCTGAAACTGGAACTTCAAAACAGTTTCGAGGCTATTTTACCCCAAAAATCGGTGTTCGAGAAATGATTGTTACGCTAGTTGGAGCTGTCTCGAAAGAACGCGAATTACGCAGATTACACAAATTTACGCAAATAAGCCACTATATCTTTTTTTTATCTAATTGAAATTCAACAACAAATAAATTGCGATAATTCGCGTAATCTGCGTAATTTGCGTTCAAAAATACTTATGAGACAGCCCCTCTTGGAATATAAGGATTTACAATCCGATATGCACCCGTAATCGCAACCGGATTACAAATCCTAATATTCCTTACAGCCAGATTACAAATCCGGCTGGACAAGTTGAACTTCAACGCTTCGTTTATCTTTTATTCCGAAAAAAACGCTGCATCAATTCAGCGCATTCCGGTTCCAAAACGCCGCCAATAACACGCGTTTTGGGATGAATGGCTTTGGGTGAGACGAAAGAGTAGCCTCTTTTTTCGTCTTTTGCGCCATACACAATTTGGGGTATCTGCGCCCATCCAAGCGCCCCGGCACACATCGGGCAGGGCTCAACGGTAACATACAGGCTGCAATTTGTCAGGTATTTGCCGCCCAGCACGTTGGCGGCGGCGGTTATGGCCTGCATTTCGGCATGTGCGGTAACATCGTTCAGGGTTTCGGTGAGGTTGTGAGCGCGGGCAATAATCCGGTTTTGGCAAACGATAACTGCCCCGACAGGCACCTCGTCCTTGTCGAAAGCCGCTTGAGCCTCCTTGAGGGCTTGCCGCATAAAATAGTCATCATCCAATAGCTGTGTCATCTACGCATTTCGTTTTCGCCAAAAAGGGTAGGATAATCCTGATCGAGGGTTTTTAGAATATGGTTGAGCACGGTCTCGCGAATCCAACGCGATTTGTTGCTAATCTTGTATTTTTTGATATACGAAGAAACGAAATCATACTCTTCGCTATTGAGCGAAAATGCCAGATGTTTGTCGCGGTTCAGTACCGGTTTTTTTTTCTTCTGTTTCATTGTTACAAAAATAATCATAATTGCAAATAATATTACAAAAACTTGTATATTTATGCTCAAAATAAAGAAAGAACGGACGGAAACATGGCTTTTCATAATAAAATAGGCGACAAAGGCGAGAATGTAGCGGCTAACTACCTTGCAGAGAGTGGGTATATCATTATCGAACGCAACTGGCGATTCGGGCACACCGACATTGATATTATAGCCCGCGATAGCGAGATGCTTGTGTTTGTGGAGGTAAAAACCCGCACATCCGACATGTGGGGAAACCCCGAAGATGCCATAACGAACGGAAAAATCAAGCGCATTGTAGAAGCCGCCGATTATTACATCAAGAACAGCCGCATTGATTTACCGGCGCGTTTTGATGTTATCTCGGTACTGATAAACAACGATAATTATGAAATCGAACATTTCGACGATGCTTTTTATGCACCGGTGTGAAGCTGTTATTGGTTTGTCATTGCGGGCTCCGACCCGCAATCTCCTAACAAAGGCACATATTTTGAGCTTCGGTTAGGAGATCCCGTGTCAAGCACGGGATGACAGCTTTTGAGACAGCCACCTCCAAACACAGACGTGGCACGCCGCGTCTCTTACAAGTTTTATAAACCCGTAAACAAAGAAATATGAATATTGAAAGCCTTAGAGAATTTTGCCTGTCGATAAAGGATGCGGAAGAATGTTTGCCGTTCGACGATACAACGCTGGTTTACAAGGTAATGGGGAAAATGTTTGCCTATTTCTCGCTTACGCCCAAAGAAGGAGAGTTTTTTGTGAACATGAAATGCGATCCCGAAAAAACCCTGCTGCTGCGCGAACGTTATCGAGGTATTACTCAAGCCTATCATGCCGGTAAAACTTTGTTGTGGAATTCGGTCTATCTTCGGAGCGACGTGCCGGATAAACTGATAGAGGAACTAATTCTCCACTCGGTGGACGAGGTTATTAAAAAACTTCCCAAGAAACAACGGGAACTTTATCGGGCGAAGCTATGAATGCGATTATAATTTGTGTTGATGAACTTGCATCCACCAACTCTTTTCTGAGGGACTTGTGTAAAATGAAAGAGCTGGCGGAGGGAACGGTTGTGTGCGCCGAGTTTCAAACTGCCGGACGCGGGCAAAAAGGGAATGTCTGGGAGTCGGAAGAAGCGAAGAACTTGCTGTTCAGTTTTGTGCTGTACCCGGGTTTTATCAAAGTAAACGAGCAGTTTATTCTCTCGCAACTGGTTTCTCTTGCCATCAAGGATGCATTGGACAGGTATGTGAGCGACATCTGCATCAAATGGCCGAATGACATCTATTGGAAAGACAAAAAGATAGCCGGAATACTTATCGAAAACGACTTGCTGGACGATAAAATAGCTGCTTCGATTGTTGGCGCAGGCATCAATATCAATCAGATACGGTTTGTGAGCGATGCTCCGAACCCTGTTTCTTTGAAGCAAATCACTGGACAGGAGTACGATAGAGATAAAATATTGAATGAAATACTGGACAAGCTGGTGGAAATTTACGAGTTGTCTCAAACCAATAAAAAAGCTATTTCGGAAAGGTACAAGCAATGTCTTTACCGGAGGGAAGGCTACTTTCGTTTCAGCGACCTGAACGGGGAGTTCGATGCCCGGATAAAAGATGTTGCCGATAACGGTTTCCTGACACTGCTTACCGCCGCCGGACTGGAAAAGCGGTATGCATTTAAGGAAGTCCGGTTTATCTGAAACAGTTAATTATCTCGAGGTAAACAACCAAGGCGGGGATGGCGAATATCATGCTGTCGAAGCGGTCGAGTATGCCTCCATGACCGGGCAGAATAGTACCCGAATCTTTCACATTCAAGGTCCGCTTTAGCAAGGATTCTATCAAATCGCCGAATGTGCCGAAGACCACGACTATGAGCGCAAAGCCCAGCCAGCCGGCCAAGGGCAAGGCATCGAAATAATGCGCAAAAACAACAGCCGAAAGCACGGCGCAAACAGCTCCGCCGATAAATCCTTCCCACGATTTTTTGGGAGATATGCGTTCAAAAAGCCTGTGTTTGCCCAATGTTACACCAAACGTATAAGCAAAAGAATCGTTTACCCATATAACAATAAACAGCGCCAAAAGATAAGAATAATGATAACTGCCCCCGGACTGGTCGTAACTGTAAGCCAGGTAATTCAGCAACGAAAAAGGGACGGCAATATATACCTGCCCCAAAACAGAATAGGCCAAAGACCGGATAGGATTCTCCTTTTTCAGATACAATTCCCATATAAACAGCAATAAAACAGAAAAAATATAAGGCAGGAATGGAGCCAGAGAGTGAATTTTACTCGAAAAAAAGACAAATGTCCCGCCAAAAATAAAAAAACCACCTGAGATAGTCAAAAAATTATTTATCTTTGTAGTCTGAGACTTGGCAATAAGATTATAAAACTCAAATAGAGCGACTATTTCGATAGTACACAATACTATGCCATACGAATACTGGCTGTATAAAATACTGCCTAATAGGATGAAAACAAAAACAATACCGGTTAATATACGGTAAATAAGGTTTTTCGCTGGTTTCAATTTGAAATAGTTTTAAAATGAAAGTCCAAATTTAATAAATTCGCGGCTATTTCCGAATAAAAGACATATTATTATTAGGTTTTATGAGTTTATTATACGCAAGTGAACATCTTTCATGTATCCATTATCAGAGGGAAAGCCCTTTGACAAAGGCTTTTTCTTACAAGAATGGCGAAACAATTGAATTCACCACCCTGAAAGATTCCATACTTCTTTTTTTGAAAAAAGGGTGTATTAGTGTTTCGTACGGCAATTTCTTCAACGAAGAAGTGGCACAGAACAATATCGTATTCTTACCCGAGAGCAATCATATTGCAATCCATATTCTTGAAGATGCCGATGTTGTAACTTTGGCTTTTGATATTCAGGTGAGTTTGTGCGAAAATTTTTCGATGATACAACTATATCCGTATTGTGCGGACAAAAAACCCGGGTTTTCGGTATTGCCATTTAACCAGCAACTAAAGGATTATTTGTGTTTACTCGATAATTATATTTCGGATGGCGTCAATTGCTGTCACTTGTACATGCTGAAAAAACAAGAGTTATTTTATCTTTTTCGCGTCTATTACACAAAAGAGACGCTTGCGGCATTTTTCCACCCGATTCTGAATAAAGAAGACCTGTTTTTCAAAAAAATTGTATTGGAGAAAGCGCTTACCGTTAAAACTGTTTCCGAATTGGCCAGTTTAGCCAATTATAGCACATCCGGTTTTATTAAAAAATTTGAAAGATGCTTTGACGATTCGCCCTATCGTTGGATTATGAGCTACAAAGCAAGCCACATTTTGCAGGAGATAAACAGAAATGAATTACCATTTAAGGATATTTGCGAAAAATACCAGTTTTCGTCCATGCCCCATTTTATTGAGTTTTGCAAACGACACTATGGACTTACTCCCGGAAAATTACGATCGGGAAGCCTAAAATAGTGTTAAACAAAGACTTAAAATAAAGGGCGTAATATATAATTTATCGGCAAGTTTTTGTATCGTTTTTTATAAAAATTTGAAATACCTTTGTCCCACAGAACATGATAATACACCTTGCCCAGGTTAATGATATTATGATGTACTATTAATTTTGTGAATTTATAAAATTAATATGTAATCAATTCTAGTTTTGTAAAGTTTGTGTTAAGGGAGGGATGTCTGCGTAGTGATACGGCGGGCTTCCTTTTTTTATACCCTGTGGTTAGGGAGATTCGCGAAACAACACTATCTTTGCACGATATAAAAATACGACAAATGGATACGAAAAGACAACAAAAAATAAACAGGTTGATACAAAAAGAACTGGGAGACATATTCCTGCTTCAGACCAAACAAACGCACGGGGTGCTTATCTCCGTCAGCAGCGTGCGCATCAGCCCCGACCTTGGCTTGGCCAAAGCCTACCTCAGTATATTCCCATCGGAAAAAGGAGCGGAACTTTTGAAAAATATCAAGGCAAACATCAAGGCCATTCGTTACGATTTGGGGCAACGCCTTGGAAAACAACTAAGAATAGTTCCCGAGCTGGCATTCTACATCGACGATTCGCTCGATTATTTGGAAAATATCGACAAGTTACTCCAGTCGGATAAAGATAAAAAATCGCAGAAGAATTGAATCTTTCGTTTTACATAGCAAAAAGATATATTTTCTCCAAAAAATCGCACAATGCCATCAATGTGATTTCGATGATCTCGGTATGTGGCATCGCTATTGCTACGGCGGCAATGGTGTGCGCCTTGTCGGTGTTCAACGGATTTACGGATATTGCCGCACGGTCGTTCAGCGCCATCGACCCCCAATTGCAAATAGCGCCGGCAAAAGGAAAAGTTTTTAATCCAGACGATCCGGACATTCAGGCAATCAAAAAATCAGAAGGCATACAATCGGCATCGGGGATGCTCGAAGAAAACGCCTTAATTAAATTTGCCGACCGCCAGGTTCCGGCGCTAATAAAAGGGGTATCGCCCGAATTTCTCGACCAGATAAATGCCGGTGATATTCTCCTCGACGGCGATTTTAAGCTGAAAGAAGGGGATGTGCAATACAGCGTAATCGGGGCGGGATTGGCTATGACGCTGGGCCTGCGCGCCGGTTATTCCACTCCGCTGGAGATTTATGTACCTAAACGGAATGCCAAGGTAAACACGGCCAATCCGGCTATGAATTTCACTATCTCATACGCTTACCCCGGTGGTATTTTTGCCCTGAATCAGCAGCAATACGACGAACAGACCCTGTTTGTTTCCATCGAATTGGCAAGGGAAATCTTTCGCTACGAAAACGAAGTCTCGTACCTGAACCTGATGCTGAAAGACGGAGCATCGTCCGACCGGGTAAAAAAAGAAATAAAAGCCATTTTGGGCGAAAATTATCTGGTAAAAGACCGTTTTGAACAACAAGAAGAGTCGTTCCACATGGTCAGCATCGAAAAATGGGTAACGTTCCTCATTTTGTCTTTCATCCTGATCATCGCCACCTTCAACACCATCGGTTCGTTGTCGATGCTTATTCTCGAAAAGAAGGACGATATAAACATCCTGAGGAATATGGGCGCCGGCAAAAAGCTGATTCTGCGGATATTCTCGTTCGAGGGTTGGCTGATATGCTTTATAGGAGCCATGAGCGGCCTGATTATCGGACTAACGCTTTGCCTGCTGCAACAACACTTCGGATTGCTCAAGCTCGGCAGCGCCGCCGGTGCATTTATTATTGACGCCTACCCCGTATCGGTACAAGCAATGGATGTTGTTTTCATTTTTCTTACGGTTCTGCTCATCGGTTTTGTAGCCGTATTGTATCCGGTGGATAATTTGAAGAAACAATTGAGGAAATAGTAAAGAGGTGCATTTAATCCCTAACTCCGCTTAATTTAGGTAGTCTATTTGAATTTTGGCGAACAGCCTCTGTGTTTTCTGGGTGATTTCGGACAGGCGCCATTGGTTTCTTATCTTCATTTTGTAAATTGCTTTTGAGAGTTCAATAATATCTTTTGGCGAGTGTTTTGATAACTGTTCGGCTTGCAGCAGGCGCGAATACAATTTGTAGTAAGCTATCATTGCCAAGAAGTTGGCAAAGAGCCAACCCTCCATCACATAGCGGTTCTGCA
>NZ_BAAHWV010000029.1:0-40237 GCF_054601255.1 Viscerimonas tarda
TGTATTCGGACAAGCTGTATCAGTCTAAGCGTTACGACATTACCCACATTGTGGACCGTGTTGGCGGCGGCGATTCGTTTATGGGCGGATTGATTTACGGGCTAATCAGCTACCCGGCAGATGACCAAAAGGCTTTGGAATTTGCAGTAGCGGCTTCCTGCCTGAAGCACACCATCTATGGCGACTTCAACCTGGTAAGCGTACCGGAAGTAGAAAACCTGATGAAGGGAGACGGTTCGGGACGCGTTTCGAGATAAATTAAAAGACAATACAATCAACAAAAATTAAATAGTAGAGGTATGAAAAATCAATTTTCGCTAGAAGGAAAGATTGCCTTGGTAACAGGTGCATCTTATGGTATTGGTTTTGCAATAGCTTCGGCCTTGGCTGAAGCCGGTGCACAAATCATATTCAATGATCTTAAACAAGAATTTGTGGATAAGGGTATAGCCGCTTATGCTGCAAAAGGAATCAACGCAAAAGGCTATGTGTGCGATGTAACAGACGAAGCCGGTGTGAAAGCGCTGGTTGAACAAATCGAAAAAGAAGTGGGTGTTATTGACATCCTGGTAAATAATGCCGGAATTATCAAACGCATTCCGATGATTGAAATGTCGGCAGCCGAGTTCCGTCAGGTAATTGACGTGGATTTGAATGCACCGTTTATTGTGGCTAAGACAGTTATCCCAAGCATGATTAAAAAAGGGTCGGGTAAAATTATCAATATCTGTTCGATGATGAGCGAGCTGGGACGCGAAACCGTATCGGCATACGCTGCCGCCAAAGGTGGGTTGAAAATGTTGACCCGCAACATCGCTTCGGAATACGGAGAATACAACATCCAATGTAATGGCATCGGCCCCGGCTATATTGCCACTCCGCAAACAGCTCCTTTGCGCGAAAAACAAGCAGATGGTTCGCGCCATCCTTTCGATTCGTTTATTATCGCTAAAACTCCGGCTGCACGTTGGGGAGAAGCCGAAGACCTGGCTGGCCCGGCAGTGTTCCTGGCATCCAAAGCATCCGACTTCGTAAACGGACATGTTCTTTACGTTGACGGAGGTATATTGGCCTATATCGGAAAACAACCTTAATAAAGGAAGAAAGGGGTGTCTCAAAAAATCCTGTCATCCCGTGCTCGACACGGGATCTCCTAACAGAAGTTCAAACATTGTGCCTTTGTCAGGAGATTGCGGGTCGGAGCCCGCAATTGGAGCGGAGCGTAAATCGGCCTGAGCCAATGACAACTCAGAGAGACTTTTTTGAGGCATTCTCAATTCTCAATTACTAATTCTCAATTATTAATTATTAAATTCTATTTAGAGTGGCTAGATTTTCAAGAATACAAGTATGCAGGGCGGTAACAGAAACAGGTATGGTTCCTGTATTTTATCATAACGACCTGGAAGTGTCGAAGCAAGTTTTAAAAGCTTGTTACGAAGGTGGGGTAAGAGCGTTCGAGTTTACAAACAGGGGAGATTTTGCCCACGAAATTTTTGGTGAACTGAACAAATGGGCAGCCAAAGAATGCCCCGAAATGGTACTGGGTATCGGATCGATTGTAGATGCAGGTACAGCATCGTTGTATCTTCAGTTGGGCGCCAACTTTGTGGTAGGCCCCTTGTTGAATCCCGATATATTTAAGGTATGTAACCGTCGCCAAGTGGCATACGTGCCCGGTTGCGGAACGGTATCCGAAGTAGGTTATGCTCAGGAACTGGGCGCCGAAATAGTGAAGGTATTCCCGGGCGATGTAGCAGGTCCTGCTTTCGTAAAAGGAGTTAAAGCGCCTATGCCGTGGTCGAATATCATGGTAACAGGCGGTGTAACACCCACCGAAGACAATCTGACAAAATGGTTTAATGCAGGAGTTGCTTGCGTGGGTATGGGTTCAAACCTTTTCCCCAAGGATGTGATAGCTGCCAAGGACTGGGGTAAGATTACACAAATGTGCAAGGATGCTTTTGCCGTAATAGCAAAAGTCAGAAAATAAATTAACTTTAAAACAACATCTATTATCATGACAAATCTGAATACAGCGTCAAAAATGACTAAGTTCCGCTGGGTAATGTGCGGTATGCTATTTGTAGCCACTACTATCAATTACTTAGACCGGCAAGTCCTCTCACTCACATGGGATGAGTTTATTAAACCGGAATTTCATTGGGACGATAACATTTACGGAACAATTACTTCCTGGTTCTCCATCTTTTATGCCGTTTGTATGCTTTTTGCAGGCAAATTCGTTGACTGGATGGGCACAAAAAAAGGCTACCTATGGGCAATCGGCGTATGGTCGGTCGGAGCATGTTTACATGCCGTTTGCGGAATCTTTACCGAATCGTGGGTAGGACTTGGTTCTGCTGCCGAATTGGCTCAAGCTACCGGTGATGCCGCCGTAGTAATAGCTACCGTCAGTATGTATGCATTCCTTGTCGCCCGTTCGGTATTGGCGCTGGGTGAAGCCGGAAACTTCCCTGCGGCTATCAAAGTAACTGCCGAATACAATCCGAAGAAAGACCGGGCTTTTTCGACTTCAATTTTCAATGCCGGCGCTTCGATAGGCGCGCTTATTTCCCCTCTGACCATTCCGGTTTTGGCAAAAGCTTACGGCTGGGAAATGGCTTTTGTAATCATTGGAGCGCTCGGATTTATCTGGATGGGATTGTGGGTTTTCTTGTATTCCGCACCCGAAAAGAGCAAATTTGTGAACAAAGCCGAATTGGATTACGTTTTGCAAGATAAAAACGAAGAAGCCGAAGAACCGGCTGCTGCCAACGCCCCCGAAAAGAAGATTAGCTTTGCAAAAGCGTTTTCTTACAAGCAAACATGGGCCTTTGCCTTTGGTAAATTTATGACCGATGGCGTATGGTGGTTCTTCCTGTTCTGGACTCCTTCGTATCTGAACGCCAATTTTGGCATCAAAACCAGCGAAGGCTTGGGTATGGGGCTTATTTTCACGCTTTATGCCATTACTACTGTGTTGTCGATATACGGCGGAAAATTGCCGACTATTTTCATCAACCGTTCGGGACAAAATCCTTATGCGGCACGAATGAAAGCCATGTTGATATTTGCATTCTTCCCGCTAGCTGTGCTGTTGGCGCAACCACTGGGCGAATGGTTTGGCCCTTCACTCGGTAGAAATGCGGCCTGGTTATCGGTTTTAATGATTAGTTTGGGTTGTGCGGCACATCAGGCATGGTCGGCTAATATCTTCTCGACTGTTGGCGATATGTTCCCCAAAAGAGCTATTGCTACCATCACAGGTATAGGCGGTATGGCCGGTGGATTAGGTTCGATGTTTATACAAAAATCGGCCGGTGGTCTATTTACTTATGCTGCCGGAAGCACCACCGATCAAGACGGTAATGTGGTGGAAATGACCAAAGACCTGTTAGCGCAAGGAGCAACCTACGTGCAACAACCAATGACATTCCTTGGATTTGAAGGCAAACCTGCCGGATATTTCATCATGTTCATTTTTTGTGCATTGGCTTACCTTATCGGTTGGGTAGTAATGAAATCATTAGTGCCTAAATACAAACCGATTACGGATTTATAACACCTCCTCCAGCCCCTCCGGTGGAGGGGCGATTGAAATAAAAAGGGGGCTGTCTCATAAGTCTGTCATTCCGTGCTTGACACGGGATCTCCTAACAAACATCAGCTGAATGTCAGGAGATTGCAGGTCGGAGCCCGCAATTGGAGCGGAGCGTAAATCGGCCTGAGCCAATGACAACCTCAGAAAAAGACTTTTGAGACAGCCCCGTTTTTTTTACAGACGTCCAATTTGGGCGTCTCTCTTTTTTAAATTACTTTTATGCATCCGAATAAGTGGCATGAATATATCTCTTTTCAACATAAGCAGGCAACAAAGCAATATCTTCAAGGGTATCGCCATTACATTTATTGTTTTCCACAACATTATACATCACACAACGGATGCCGGTTTTAATGAAATGGGTTTCGAGCCCAATCGTTTTCTTGATTTAGGAGTAGCCATTTGGAACAATCCCGGATTTATATTCAATGGCTTCTTCACTTATTTCGGCCATTTTGGGGTGCAGGTATTCCTCTTTATCAGCGGATATGGCTTGGCTAAGAAATATTACGAATTTCAGAAAATTCCATACAAGGCCTATTACCGGCAAAGATTGATGAAGATTTATGGCTTATTGATTTTTGGGATCGTTGTCTATACCCTTGTGTTCCGCCTGCCTTTCGATCCGGATTCCCTCAATTCCGATTATTTAAAAGGCGTTCTACTGACATTAACCACCCTCCGAAACCTGTCGCATGAAACGCTTTATATTTTATCCGGCCCGTGGTGGTTTTTCGGATTGATTATACAGTTATACCTGCTCTTCCCATTCTTATTCAGGTACTTAAAGAAATATTCCGAGAAAGGATTTCTCTTCCTAATCTTAGGTTGCTATGTATTGATGTACATTAGTGTGGGAACTTATGTTTTGCTTTCCACATCGTTTCCTGCTATCAAAGAATTTAATTTCGCATTCTTTGGAAATTTCCTGGGTCATACGCCCGAATTTTTACTCGGAATGGCTTTTGCATTATTCCCGTCGTTCGGCATATCGAGGAATACCGTGCTTATTGCCGTGGCTGTATTTATTATTTCAAATATGTATATTGCTTTTTTTCCGCTGAGTTTTCTGGCTGCAACAGTACTTATGATGACTTTTTGCCATGCAGTTTATACGCATTGCCCCGACCGGATATTGAAAGCTCTTTCTTTTCTGGGAAAAATCAGCATGTGCATTTTTCTTTTCAATGCTCTTATAAGAAAAATTCTCTTGCCTCATTTTGCGGATAACCCTCCGCTGATTATCTTCCTGTGCTCAATTGCCAGTTATGGGGTAATCATTGTTTTCTCGTACCTTATGTGGGTTATATACCGGAAAGTTCAAGGTTTAAAGTTCAAGGTTCAGTAGGGAGCTGTCGCATAAGTATTTTTGAACGCGAATTACGCGGATTACGCGAATTATCGCAATTTATTTATTGTTGAAATTAAATTAAGATATAGTGGTTTATTTGCGTAATTCGCGTTCTCTCGAGACAGCCTCATTGAACCTTGAACTTGAAACCTTGAACTTTGAACTTTGAACCTTTAGTTTTTATACAAGCTCTTCCACCACGCCGGATCATCTTTCAGCCATTTGGCAAACCAGGCATAAATAGAGTTATTCCATTCGATGCGCCTTTTGTAATTTGCAATGCCGTGGTTTTCGCCTTTTACCTGTATAAATTCGACGGGGCGTCCCAATACTTTGAGGGCGGTGTACATTTGGACGCTTTCGCCGATGGGTACGTTGGTGTCCTCTGTGCCATGCAGCAGCAGCAAGGGCGTATGTATTTTATCGGCATTGAACAGCGGACTTTGTTCGACATACAATTCGCGATTATTCCAAGGATAGCTGTTTGCGCTGGCTCCCGAGCTGTAAGTATATCCCCAGTAACCCTCGCCCCAATAGCTCGAAATAGAACTTATGCCGGCATGTGAAACGGCTGCGGCAAAAATATCCGTCTGCGTTTGCAGGTACATGGTCATAAATCCGCCGTAGGATGCGCCGATGCAACCTATCTTTTTTTCATCGACAAAGGGATGTTCCTTTACAAATTGCTTCACTCCCTCAATAATATCTTCCGCCGTTCGCTTGCCCCAGGCATTGACGTGGAGCGCCGAAAATTCCTGTCCGTAGCCAATCGTCCCGCTCGGTTGAAGGACATAGACCACATAACCCAGGGCGGCATACACATGCATCGGGTAGGAATGGTCGAATGCGCGGATTGTTGGCGTTGTTCCACTATAATAATAGACTATCATCGGGTATTTTTTAGTCGCATCAAAATTCGGTGGCAGGTAGTAGCGTCCGTCAATCAGGGCATCGGCAGAGGAGGTGAAACGCCAGTCTTTTACCTCGCCCAACTTAAGCGATTCAAAGGTTTCCTTCATGGGGTCGGCCATCAGAACCGATTTTCCGGTTTTCGGGTACAGGACATAAGCCTTTGTAGAATTGGATATGCTCAATCCCGAGTAGGCAGCAACCGGCGCATTATTTGCCAACGAGAACGAACGGATAACCTCCTCATTCAGATTCAATTTGGTAAAAACCTTTCGTTGCGGATTGCAAGAATACACAGCTTCGGCATCCCGGTCGGTTACCTGCATATAGAGCTGATTGTCCACGATACTCCACGAAATCTTGTTTACCGAGGGGGCAAAATCGACCGTAAGCTGTTCTATCTCTTTGGCGGAAATATCCATAATAAACACCTGTATATCGTAGCTGTTGGGAATTTCGCCGTTTTTCAGCTGCCGACCTGTATCGCCAAAAGCTTCGGGAGCGCCCATAATAGCCAGCTTACTTCCATCCGGCGAAAAAATCGCCGAATAGGCAAACGCTTCATCCGTCCACAAGGTATCGGCAGTCATAGTCTGCATATCCAAGCGGAACATGGAGCTCTTTTCAAAGGGGCGTTCGCTTGGCGTTTCGGCGCTTGTGGAAAACAGCAAATAGCGCGAATCGGCGCTGATGTCGTTGATGTGGGTGGTGTGGCTGCCAAAAGTCAAGCGCTGTTTCAGACCCGAAGCTATATCGAATTTGTAGATGAAATAGCGGTCGAAATAGCCTGCCTGCCGGTCTTCGGGAGAAGCCAGCAATTTTAAATCGCCCTTGCGCTCATCGTTCGATTCCTTTTCCGACAACAATAAAAATTGCTCATCGGGCGAAAAATAAGTCGAATAAAAATCAACCGGAGGGAAATCCTTTACCAAAATATTTTCGGCAAATGTTTCGGGATCGACCGTTATAAGTTGTCGTTTGTCGCCCGTAGTTTGCAGATAATAAAAGCGGTTCGATTTGGGCATCCACTTCAGTTGTTTGTCGCCCAAATAGCTGTGTTTATTGGTTTTTGTATCCGTCAACTCGGTATAATTCAAGGTTTTACCATCATTGCCTACCGACCTGTAATTTATCAGCAGAAAACGCCCATCGGGAGAGAGGTTGAGGCCTGTAATGCGGGTTCCGGCAAGCACATCCTCAATAGTTGCGAGCCTTTTGCCATCGTAACCTACTTTAAAGTTGGTCAGCGAATCGCCTTTAGCCGGTTCAACGGAAACCTTTACTCCGGCAGGAGCTATATCGGTGGATGAGCTGAGGTATTTTATAGCAATCGTATTGGTTTGGGGAAGGGTCGTAAACTCTTTTTCGGCCACTTTGGCTAGCTGAATACTGTCCTGCACGGAAGTTTTCGACAGCTCTTTTTTGCCGTTGATGTACAACTCGAACATGCCCGGCGAGGCCACTTTCAGCGTAGCTTTGCTGTACCGGTCGGCAGTCAGCTGAAAAGAGAGGAACTGAAACCGGGCGCCTTTCTGCGGTTTTTGGAAATAAAAAAACTCTCGCGTAATATCGGCTCGCACCTCCTCCGTAAATTCGTTTGGGGAAGGAATATTCACATACGTTTCCAAAAGGTTTTTCGTCTCGAATTTTTCACCCTTCAGGTTAGCGCTGTCCACCATAAACGGCATCACCACATCGACAGGCTTAGCCACCCGAATTTTTTCCAACGAAATTTTCTTCTGCGCAAAAACGCCGGAAACAACAAACACAAAAGCCAGCAGTAAAAAATAGTTTGATTTCATTTTCCCTTTATTTTGAGTGATATTTTAAGTGGTACAGGTACGGATTTATTCCCTCCCATCCATCAAATAACAAACCACCGCCCCTGCCGTATAGGCCAGTATATCGCCCCAGCTGAAAGAGCTTCCCAATACAATGGTTAACAACCTGTTATCCTGAACGCCCAGTACTTCTACCATCCTGAAATATTGGGCAACTTCGATGGCGCAGGCAAATAGCAATACGCCGGTGGAAAGATAGAGCGGTTTGGTTTTTACAAAGGATTTGACAAAATAATAGAGCAGAATGACCACCAACACATCTCCGCCGTAAGGCCTTATAAAGCTATCATTAACAAACAAGGCGATGAGAACCTCGGCAATAAACAGGAGGACAAAAACAGCTAACCATTTGCTACTGAACCGGAAGCGCATATCAATTAGCCAATTTTGCCTTGAAGGCCATGGCGTAAAACTTCATCTGCTTCACCATCAACACCAAGCCGTTGGAACGGGTGGGCGAAAGGTGCTCTTTTAGTCCGATTTTGTCGATGAAATACAAGTCGGCATCAATAATTTCGTCGGGAGTATGTTCCGATAATACCTTCATTAGCAGGGCTATGATTCCTTTTACGATAACGGCATCGCTTTCGGCCCTGAACACTACTTTGCCATCAACGTAATCGGCTTGTAACCAGACGCGGCTTTGGCAACCGGCGATCAGGTTATTCTCATTTTTACTTTTTTCGTCCAGCGCATCAAGAGAATTTCCCAGCTCAATTAATAAAGCATATTTGTCCATCCAATCGTCGAAAACGGAAAACTCTTCTATAATTTCGTCCTGTACTTCGTTTATTGTAGCCATCACAATCTTATTTTTCTTTATAAATAACCTCCAAAATAGTCTGTCCCACAGCTTTTAGTGTTTCTTTGCTGATAGTGTTCATGTCGTCTTTCAGCGTATGCCAATACCATCCGAAGCCCGAATCGCTGTTTTCATCGTAGTGGATGATGTCGATACTGGGTATCCGCCTGTCGGTGTTGACCGGAAGGTGATCGTCCGTAATAGCGCCGCCATCCTTATCCCTGAAATATTTTCCATATCCCAATTTTCGGGCCGTACTCCATACTTTTTCAACAACACCGCCCGCATACCTTCGCGAAAAATATTCCTTTGCAAAAACAGCATCGGGCGCTCCCACCATATCGAGCAGAATGCCGAAACGCGCTTTGTAATCTTTTATATGGGGATTTTTCGCCCAATACTGCGAACCTAGGCACCATGTATTACCGTCCCCTCTGTAACCGGCAAACGAGGGCGCGCCATAATCCTCCGCATCGGTAAAAAATATATCTACGCCAAGCAAGGGTTGGTTTTGCTGAATAATGCGGGCAACTTCGAGCAATACCCCTACCCCGCTTCCGGCATCATTTGCACCCAATACCGGTGTATGGTGATTCGCCTCATTGGGGTCGTGGTCGGCAAACGGGCGTGTATCCCAATGTGCAAAGAGCAGGATTCGGTCTTTCTTTTCGGGCGAAAACGAGCCGATGATATTCCGCGCCTTTAATATTGTTCCATCAAAGGCTTTCAGGTCGGCTTTTTGTTCCGTTAGTTCAGCGCCCAACCGCTTTAATTCGGAGACCAAATAGTCGCCGCAAGCCGTATGCCCTTCCGTATTCGGCACACGCGTACCAAACGAAAGCTGTTTATCGACAAAATAATAGGCGCTATCGGCATTAAAATCGGGTGAAACTTTCGCATAGCCCTCTCCCGATTTCTGCCCATTATCGGTTATGGCCTTGTTGCCGCACGAAAAAGCCAGCAAGCACAGCACAATTCCTATAAAATAAATGGTTTTCATTTTCATTTGGTTTGTTTAATGTACAAAGATACGCTAAAAGTTAATTAGCAAATGAATTAATTAGCAAATTCGATAATTAGAAGCTTTCCCCCTTAACACCAGCAAGCCTGCCATTGTTATTAATGCATTCAGCATCAACACTTCGTAGCCCATTTTGTAAGCATATTTTCGCTGTAAGAAATAGTCGATGGCATAGCACACAAATGGCGACAGCACACACACCACCGGCACATACTTGTCCTTGATACTTATTTTGGTGAACAAGCCAAAGCTAAACAGCCCCAGCAAAGGCCCGTAGGTATAGGAGGCCAGCACGTAAATGGCGTCGATGATGCTGCTTTGTCCGAGGTAGTCGATAATTACAATCACAATGCCAAACAACACACTGATAAGCACATGCACCTTCAATCGTGTGTTTTTGGCTTTCGCGGCATCTTCTCTTTTAACATCAAGCAAATCTACACAGACCGTTGTTGTTAGCGCAGTTAGGGCTGAGTCGGCGCTCGAAAAGGCGGCGGCAATAATTCCTACCGTAAAAAGCGCCAACACCGGAAAACCCAAATAACTTTCTGCCAAGACCGGCAATATTTTGTCCGACAAACCGGGTAGCGCAATTTGCTGTTGCGAGGCAAATACAAGCAACAGTATTCCCAGCGACAGGAACAAGAAATTAATCGGCGCAAACAGCGAACCGTAGGTTATCATATTTTTTCGGGCATCCTTCAACGATTTGCAGCTCAGGTTTTTCTGCATCATGTCCTGGTCTAAGCCCGTCATGACAATGGTTATAAATATGCCGCTGAAAAACTGTTTGAAGAAGTTTTGCTTGCTTCCCCAGTCGTCAAAAACAAAAATGCGGAAATGCTCGCTATGCCGTACAACGTCTATTACTCCCGTAAAATTCAGGTCGAGTTTTGTGGCTACTTGCCATGTAATCAAAGCCAAAGCTACTGTGAAACAGAGTGTTTGCAGCATATCCGTCCAGATAACGGTTTTTATACCACTGCGGCGGGTATATAGCCAAATGAAGAGTATGATTCCCGACACCGTTACCGAAAATGGTATCCCCCAACGGGCAAACACCAGCGATTGCAGTATCATAGCCACCAAATACAACCGGGTAGCCGCGCCAAGCAGTTTCGACAGGATGAAAAACAGGGACCCCGTTTTGTACGAATATTTACCGAAACGTTGAGCGAGGTAGCCATAGATGGTTATCAGGTTCATCCGGTAATAGAGGGGCAACAGCAGGTAGGCCACAATCAGGTAGCCAAAGAAAAAGCCAAAAGCCATCTGCATGTAGGTCATATCGCTCTCGCGCACCCAGCCCGGAACCGAAACAAAGGTAACACCCGAAATGGATGTCCCAACCATGGCAATAGCCACCGCCCACCAAGGCGATTTACGATTGCCGGTAAAAAAAGCATCGTTGTCGGAAGCTTTGCGGCTGACAACCACCGAAATCAAATACAAAGCGGAAAAATAAACCGCGATTATTAATAGTATTGTTGTTCCCATGTTTTTTTTAATTAAGCCCCTCCAACCTCCCCGAGGGGAGGCTTTTAAAGTCCCCCTACGGGGGATTTAGGGGGCTAAGGTGTTGACTCCAATCGTAACTTTAGCCCCGTCGAGAATAACCGCTCCAAAATTAATAAAAACCTTGTCGCCGGCATAAATATTTTCGCCATAATCGCAATAAAACGGTAGCTCGAAATGGGCATTCTTTGCCGAATTGGGACAAATTTCGTTCATCACTTCCACAAACTTATCCGTATAATATTCCGTTACATTCAGTTTGTGCAGGAGTTTTTTTTACTTTGGTACGCACCGCTATCAGCTCCTCGCCGTGTGCATCGTAAGGCTCTCCGCGGCCATCATTTTTTCTTTTTCGGTTTTCATTCTATCACTATTTTTGTTATTTCAGCCAATTGTTCCACCGTGTGAGTTGGCACAAAATCCCCGGGTTCGTTCCGCTCGGGATTGTACCATATCTGGTCGATGTTGCCGGCTTTGGCGCCCATGATGTCGCTGTTCCAGTTATCGCCGACCATTACCACGTTTGAAGCCTCTTCGCCAATCTCTTTCAGGGCATGATGAAACAGCGCAGGGTCGGGTTTATTCACACCGATGCAATCCGACAGGATAACCTTGTCGAAGTAAGGAGACAATCCGGCGCTGTCCATTTTTTTGTACTGAACTTCGGTAAAGCCATTCGAGAGAATATGCATCGGAAAATGCGCTTTCAGTTCGTCCAGCAACTCAAAAGCGCCATCAATAACCTTGGTTTTCAGGGCAACCCTGGCCAGGTATTCCGTATTTATTTCAAACGCTTTCTCCGCAGTCAGCCCCTCAATATGACGAAAAGGCGTATAAAAGCGCAAGTTCATCATATCATCCTTCGTAACCAGTTTCCGCTCGTAAGCATCCCACAGCTTCAGATTGTGGGGAGAATAAACAGCATAAAATTCGTCGAACTTCTCGTAATAGTTGCCGAAAGAGTAAGCACAGTAAATCTCCTCTATCGCATCGCGATTATTCTGAGCGGTATCCAGTAGCGTGTGGTCTAAATCGAATAAAATCGCCTTGTATTTCATAGGGGCAAATGTAGTTTAAAAAAATGAGAAATGCACCCCCTCCAACCTCCCCCGAAGGAGGAGGCTTTTAACTCCCCTCTTTTGGAGGGGTCGGGGGAGGTAAAAAATACGACATTTTGTCATTTCTCATTCAATTTTGAGTTTGGCACAGCATTTGATAGATATACAGTGTTGCTGAAAAGCGAAGATGAATAAATTAAATAATAAATATATAAAAACTAATTAATATGGGAAAAATAATTGGAATAGACTTAGGTACCACCAACTCGTGTGTGGCCGTAATGGAGGGTAACGAGCCAATCGTTATCGCCAACAACGAGGGCAAAAGAACAACGCCTTCAATCGTTGCCTTCATCGAAGGAAACGAACGCAAAATAGGAGACCCTGCTAAACGTCAGGCAATAACCAACCCCGAAAAAACCATCTTTTCCATCAAAAGATTTATGGGTGAAACATGGGATCAGGTACAAACCGAAATCAACCGCGTCCCCTACAAAGTGGTGAAAGGGGATAACAATACGCCTCGCGTTGATATTGACGGACGCCTCTACACCCCGCAGGAAATATCGGCAATGATTCTTCAGAAAATGAAGAAAACAGCCGAAGATTACCTCGGGACAGAAGTTACGGATGCGGTTATCACCGTTCCGGCCTACTTCAACGACTCGCAACGTCAGGCAACCAAGGAAGCCGGCGAAATTGCAGGGCTGAAAGTTCAGCGTATTGTAAACGAGCCAACTGCGGCAGCGCTTGCCTATGGTCTGGACAAAAAGAATCAGGATTTGAGAATCGCCGTATTCGACCTTGGTGGCGGTACGTTCGATATTTCGATTCTGGAACTGGGCGACGGCGTGTTTGAAGTGAAATCGACAAATGGTGATACACACCTTGGCGGAGACGACTTCGACCAGGTGATAATCAACTGGTTGGCCGAAGAATTTTTGAAAGACGAAGGCCTCGACCTGCGCAAAGACCCCATGGCGCTTCAACGCTTGAAAGAAGCTGCCGAAAAGGCGAAAATTGAACTTTCGAGCGCGACTTCCACCGAAATCAACCTGCCATACATTATGCCGGTGAACGGTATTCCAAAGCACTTGGTAAAAACGCTGACACGCGCCAAATTCGAGCAATTGGCCGATGCGCTTATCCGCAAATGCATCGAACCATGCCGCAAAGCATTGAAGGATGCCGGTTATACAGCGTCCGACATCAGCGAAGTGATTCTGGTAGGTGGTTCAACGCGTATTCCGGCTATCCAGACCGAAGTTGAAAAATTCTTCGGAAAAACGCCTTCAAAGGGTGTGAATCCCGACGAAGTGGTAGCAGTGGGCGCTGCCATACAAGGGGCCGTGTTGACAGGCGAAGTGAAAGATGTATTGCTGCTTGACGTTACGCCCCTGTCGCTCGGTATCGAAACAATGGGTAGCGTGATGACCAAACTGATAGAATCGAACACCACCATACCTACACGCAAAAGCGAAACGTTCTCTACGGCTGCCGACAATCAACCATCGGTACAAATAAATGTACTGCAAGGCGAACGTCCGATGGCGAGGGACAACAAACAAATAGGCGTGTTTAATCTGGACGGTCTTCCACCGGCGCCACGCGGTGTGCCTCAAATTGAAGTAACATTCGATATTGACGCCAACGGTATCCTCAAAGTATCGGCAAAAGACAAAGCAACCGGCAAGGAACAATCGATCCGCATCGAAGCCTCCTCGGGCTTGAGCGATGCCGAAATACAACGGATGAAAGACGAAGCCGCCGCCAACGCCGAAGCCGACAAGCAAGAAAAAGAACGTGTGGACAAGCTAAACCAAGCCGACTCGTTGATTTTCCAAACAGAAAAACAACTGAACGAACTGGGCGACAAAGTTCCAGCCGACAAAAAAGCGCCCATCGAAGCAGCCCTGAGCAAATTGAAAGATGCCCACAAAGCACAAGACCTGTCCGCAATAGATACCGCCATGGCCGACCTGAACACCCTGTTCCACAACCTCAGCCAAGAGATGTACAACGCCACAGGCGGCGCAGAAGCAGGCCAAGCCCAACAAAGCAACTCCCAATCGAATAATGATGGCGATGTTACTGATGTTGAATTTGAGGAAGTGAAGTAAAAGTCGATTACAAACGATAATCAAATATAGGAAAATAGCGGTAAATTATTGATTTACCGCTATTTCTATTTTAAATAATTATCGTTGATAATGCTTGTATGTCGTTTATTTATCATATATTTGTACCAGATTTGTATCGCGCCTTATTTAGTTAGAATGTGCGCCTAGTACAATCTTATAAGTTCTTATTAGTACTTATTAAGTATGTAAAATGAGATAAAAAACGATATATGGGAGTTAGTAAATTGAAATTACCGAAAGTATGCGAGCATTGCGGAAAAGCCTTTGAAGCGAAAACCATCAATACTCGTTTTTGTAGTGATGCTTGTAACAATGCCTCACTTCGAATGCGGAAGAAAGAGGCATTGGAAGCAGAACGTAAGCAACAAATTTTACAAGAGAGTGCTGCTGCCATTGCCACCATCCAAACACGCCCTTACATTTCCATTGCAGAGGCTGTTGTATTGTTTGGCATTTCAAAAGACACCATTCGCCGATTGATAAAAGCGGGCAAAATCCCTGCTGTTAATTTGGGCGAACGCCTTACAAGGGTAAGCCGAACACATATCGAAGCAATGTTTACAGCCGTTGCTATGCCGGAAGAAAAGCCACAGAAACAGCAGCCTGTCAAATTGCAATATGAGCCAAGCGAATGTTATACGATAAACGAAATTTCCGAAAAGTACGGTGTTTCATTATCAACCGTTAGCGGTACCATTCGCCGAAACAGCATACCGAAAAGGCAGGTAGGCAAATTCGTTTATGTACCCAAAGAACAAGTAGATAAAATATTCGCAAGAAAATGAAAGAGTTATCGAACACCAAAGTAACTGTAAGGCTTCGCAAAGTCGAAGACCGCAAAGAGTGGTATCTCTATATTGAGAGCTACCCTGTCTTTGTGGCGGGGAAGAAACAACCACAGCGCATCCGTGAGTACCTTAACCGTACTGTTACGACTATGGAATGGGACAAAACCCGCACTGCTCGCACCGAAGCCGATGGAAGTGTAAGCTATAAACCCAAACGCAATGATAATGGTTTGATTATTTGTCGAAGTGAAATCGACCAAGAAAGCATCCTTTATGCCGATGGCGTTCGCAAACTCCGCCAACGTGAATATGATAATGCCGATTTATACAGCGATACAGAAACCGCACAAGCCGAGCAAAAAGAAAAATTGCAACAAAATTTCATGGAGTATTTTGATGCTGCGGCAAAGAAACGCCATGCCAACAGTTCCGAATCAATCCGCATAAATTGGAAACGCACACTTGAATTGATGAAACTTTTTGCAGGCGAGTATTTGCCATTTTCAAAGATTGACAACCGTTTGGCAGAAGATTTCAGAATGTTTATGTTATCAGCCCCTTGCGGTGGTAATAAAGGCGGTACTGTTTCCCGCAACACCGCCGCAACCTACTTTTCCATTTTCAAAGCCGGATTAAAGCAAGCGTTTATTGATGGCTATTTGACAGTTGATTTGTCGGCTAAAATCAAAGGCATACAGGAACAAGAAACTCGTCGTGAGTTTTTAACAGTCGAAGAATTGAATACACTTGCCGCCACGCCTTGCGAACAGGACACAATGAAACGCGCCGCCCTGTTTTCCGCGCTCACAGGCTTACGGCATTGCGATATACAAAAAATGCAGTGGAAAGAAATACAGATTGACGGCGACCAAGCCCGATTGAATTTCACACAGCAAAAGACGAAAGGCGTAGAATACATGCCTATTTCCGCACAGGCATTACAACTTTGCGGAGAGCCACGCAAACCCGACCAACTTGTTTTTGAAGATTTGCCCGACCCTTCGTGGATTTCCAAACCGTTGGAACGATGGATAAAAGCCGCCGGAATAACAAAAAAAATAACATTTCATTGCTTTCGGCACACATTCGCAACCCTGCAATTAAGCAATGGCACAGATATTTACACAGTCAGCAAGATGTTAGGGCACACCAATGTTAAGACCACACAGATTTATGCTAAAGTGGTGGATGAGAAAAAAAACAAAGCGGCGCAAGCGATACAGTTGAACACCATTAATAACACAAAGGAATGAAACAAAATAGTCTTTTGCAGTACATTGTTCTATACATGATTGTAGCTTGTGTTGCTTTGGCTATTGCTACATTGGCTCGTGTCTTTACCGTTTCAATCGGCTTTGATAGCTTTACAACATTCATGGTTTTTATAATCGTTTTGGCTGTTTTGGTAGTAGTCTATTTGAGTATTCATGTTGTACTACAAAACACGATGTTGCCTTGGATTGGAAAAGGGCTATCCAAGATTCCGTATTTTCGTAAGAGGATTGAGCAAAGGCAAGTTCCTCCTGTTGTTGTTGAGTTACAGATAGAAGAAAATGAGGTAGAGACTGATATACCAGAACCGAATGTCTCTTTAGAGGATATTCGAAATGAGCAGCAGAAAGATATAGCCAAGGAGCAAGATGAAAAACTGAATGTCGCTCTGGACGATACCCGAAAATCATTTGTCCTCTATCTTTCTGATGAAGACCTTGATATTCTTTGCCAGAATGTCCGTGCATATATGAATAGATTAGAAGATAGGGAATTGAAGCCGGTTAAAGTCAAAGAACTATCTGCCCTCGACCTCCGCCACTACGGTTGGAATATCTGGAACTACTTCAAGCCAAGAAACCAGATGGATATCGCCAACTTCCTGAAAATAGTATTTCCTGACATTTTCAGAGGCGTAGAAGTGGTAAGTATCAAACGACATTTGAAGGATGACGAGTTAAAGGGGATTATTAAGATACAAGAGAGTTTTACAGAACAATAGACAAAAAAATGGATGAGAGAACCATCAAATTTCAACAGATAAGTGACACTATTTTTGAAGATGACAATGCTGCATTAAAACTAATCTCATTGTTTGAATCTGGAAAAGTTGATTTTAAACTTGCGACAGCTATAGATGATGTTATAATGGATGCAAATATGCTCCGAGAGGATAATGGGGAGTTTTTTGTTCATTTTAACTTGCTTTCAGAATGGGAAGATAAATTCAGAATGGATTATTTCTTCGAGAAGCCAGCAATACTCGCAACACATGGAGTTAGAATATTAATAAAGAATACAGATGTTACCGCATTTAAACAATCAATTGGAGAAGGTATAAAACAAGCATCTATAAAAATCAATGCATTTCGAGGAGATTTAGATGATAACAAATGGAAAAAATCCAAACAATCGGCTTATTATCGGTATGATTGTGATAAATTTAATGCTTATTCTTGTGGAGTATTTTATGATATGACAACGAGTAAGGATCAAAATTCTTCATGGAAAAATTGTGTTAAAATAGAAATTGACAATCGAACAATACTATTTTATCATGTGAGAATCGAAGATAGCCTTGGATACTTTGTGTTCAAAACAAATAATCCAATTAATCATGATGATTTTCTACATATTATTAATGCAATAAGAGCAGCATTTTCCCTAATTTCAGGTTTTTATGTCGCAGATAGTGCTTATTTCTTTTCTATGCAAAAGGGAAAGAAAGATACATTAACCTATCGTTATGAAAATTTTAATGAGACAATACATACAGAAAGACCTCTATTAGATAATCATTCATATCAAAATATCTCTCGAGAAGAATTACATTTAACCTCTGATCAATTCGTATATCTTGTAAAGTTGCTATATGAAAATGAAGAATTACTTCGCTCCTGCATATTACTCACGCAAGCTAGTAATATAAACGGTTTGCCTAAAGGATGTCTGGCTGCAGTTGCATTAGAAACTATTACCAATGTAATTGTACCTAAAGATAAAATTGTTAAATCATTAATAGAAGATAAAGAAATCAGTAGTCAACTGAAATATGAATTAAAAAAATCGCTAAAAAAAATCAAAGACAAAGTAGCAAAATCTATATACGATTCCTTAGATAGTAAATTGGGCAAAATAAATGAACAGTCAAACTCTTCAAAGTTAGGGTCCCCATTTGCAGTTCTAAACATTGATTTAGATGACGAAGATATATACTGTATATCGTGTAGAAATCGTTTTCTGCACGGTTCTTTACCCACACCAACGACAGAACTCTTTAAGTCATTAACGGATGATGAATTATTGAAACTTGTCTGTAATCGCTTGATAATGCTATCCACTATGCTTATCTTGAAAAAGATAGGGTATGAACATGATGTTGTTGATTGGGGATATACCGAAATCGCAATAAGAAGAATGATGATAAAGGGAGAATCTATTAGTAGGATAGGTCGAGCGCATAGAACAATTGGCAATTAAAACCAATAACCATGCTTTTTCTTTTTTATGATTTTTGTCTACCAATAATTAAAGAATATCACCACTTTAAGTGTTTTCAAAGTGTTTTTCCAGTGCCGTCCAGATACCATAGAAACACTTATTTCATTTGCACCTCATTTATAAATCGTTTGAAAAATGAATGCAAAAGAAATTACTTTCGACAGCCTACCCCAAGCGGTAGCCTATCTCGTTAATGAAATAACTGCAATTAAGCAGTTGGTCGAGAACCATCAAAATCCGGTAGTTGCCGAACGGCGGCTACCGATTGGCATAGACGCCGCCTGCCAAATTATAGGCAAGGCAAAGCCTACAGTTTACGCACTTGTAAAAAAACGCTTACTACCCTGTTATAAAAACGGCAAAAAACTCTATTTCTTTGAAGATGAGTTGATAGCGTGGATTGGCAGAGGCAAAAAGAAAACCTTGGCAGAAATCAATGATGAAGTTGAAGCCACCTATCGGACTAAATCTAAAATGCCAAAAACAGGCGAGAGGAAATAGGCTATGGAAAAAGAAAATCGACAACAGCCATTGTCCTTGCCCGAGATTTGGCAGACCACAAGCCTACGGATAACTGATGAATTTCCATCTCCTCCTGTCATTTTGCGCATAGACGATTCAATTATCGGTACGTTGGGAAATTTCAGCGCATCCACAGGAAAGGCGAAAAGCAAGAAAACTTTCAATATCTGTGCTATTGTCGCATCGGCACTGATTAACGGCACGGTTTTGAACTACCGCGCCTCTTTGCCCGAAAACAAGCGCAAAATCATTTACATTGACACCGAACAAAGCAAATTCCATTGCAAAAGAGTATTGAAGCGTATTTTGGCATTGGCTGAAATTCCAGATAACGAACATCCCGAAAACCTGAAATTCAACTGCTTGCGCCGTTTGACCCCGCAAATGCGTTTGTCCGTCATTGAAAACGCTATTTACAATACGGAAAACTTGGGATTGGTTGTAATAGACGGACTTAGAGATTTAGCATACGACATCAACAGTCCGAGCGAATCAACGAATTTGATTACAAAATTGATGCAATGGACGGACGAAAGGTAAATCCATATCCATACGGTTTTGCACCTGAACAAGGGCGACGACAATACGCGCGGACATTTGGGAACGGAACTTAACAACAAAGCCGAAACGGTTTTGCAGATTACGAAAGACGAGTTTGATAAAGACATTAGTTCCGTTACGGCTATGTTCATCCGCGACCGCGATTTTGAGCCGTTTGCGTTCAGGATAAATGAAAACAGTTTGCCCGAATTAGTTGAGGATTACCAACCTAAAAAATCGGAAAAGAAACAGGCGTTTGATTATCGCGAAGTTTCGGAAGAAAAACACCGCGAAGCATTGGAAAATATCTTTTCGGAAGCGGAACAGGTATCATACACCAATCTTATCGGCAAACTGCAAAAAGGTTATGCAACGGTCGGCTATTCTTTTGGAACGAATAAAGCAAAATTGCTCAAAGTATTTTTGGAAAACAAGCGAATGATAGTTAAAGACGGCAAATGCTATCGGTTTAACCCTGATTTCTATTATTAGGGCAAAAAAGCAGGTTTAGTTTAGTCCATGTATATATATAATAAACCAAACTAAACTTGTTTAAGCAGTTTAAACCGGTTTATAGGATTAAGCAGACTTGTTTAGTTTATCGGTTTAAACTAAACAGATTGCGAGCGAAAAGAAAAACAAATTTATAAAACACAGTATATTATGAACATAGCAGAAGCAAAAAACATTCCCATTGCAGATTATTTGCAATCTGTCGGAATAACGTCCTGCAAACGGCAGGGTAACAATCTTTGGTATTATTCCCCATTCAGAAACGAAACAGAAGCCTCGTTTAAGGTAAACCTTTCCCGCAACGAATGGTACGATTTCGGGATGGGCAAAGGCGGCGACATTCTGAAATTCGTAATGGAACGCTACGGAACAAACGATGTTTCGCAAGCCTTGCAAATGATTTCAGGCGAAACACCCAAAATTACGGCAAACTCTTTTTCTTTTCGCCAACAGGAAAATTTGCCGACATTTGAGGATATACGGATATTGCCGTTGGAAAATCCCGCGCTAATCCAATACCTGAAAAATCGGAATATTCACACTCCGTTTGCACAACAGGTTTGTAAAGAAGTGCATTATCGACTAAAAGACAAACCCTATTTTACTGTCGGCTTTGCCAACGATTGGGGCGGTTATGAATTGCGGAACGAGTATTTTCAGGGTGGATTATCTCCTAAAACTATTACAAGCATACAGAAAGGAAATGATACCTGTTGCATTTTTGAGGGGTTTATGGACTATCTTTCCTACCTTACTTTGTTGCACAGGCGCAATCCCGAAGTTCCGAATATCAACAAGCGGGATTATATCATTCTCAATTCGGTTGCCAATGTTTCCAAAGCGATTAACATTATCGGCAGTTACAAAGAAAAATATTGCTATTTGGACAATGACAAAAGCGGCGTTTCCGCATATCAGGAAATCCAAAACAAATGCGGTGCAAATGTTTTGGACAGGTCGATACATTATCGGGAGTATAAGGATTTGAACGATTATTTATGTGGCAAAAAGCAGGTTCAGGAAAAGAAGAAAAGCAGGAGAATAAAAATGTGAGCTTGCCCAAAGGACTTTTTTTGAGAAAAGCCGTAGCATATTAGGGCATTTTCTTAACGCTTCGTTCCACTACGCTAAAAATGCCCCAATATGCCAAAGGCGTTCCCCCTTTGGATTCCCCCGAAAGGACTTCCATCGAGGAAGTCGGATAAAAATTTTCAATCATTTTTTTAACGAATAAAGCACAACATTATGGGATATGCCGTACTTCATTTGGAAAAAGGCGCGGGCAACGATGCCCCGATTTCCGCACACATTGAACGGACTATTGAGCCGAAAAATGCGGATAAAGACCGCATACACTTAAATAAGGAACTGATTGTGTTTTCCGATGGCGTAACAAATCGCACGGAAGCCATTCAACACCGAATCGAAAACGCAGGTATTATCCGCAAAATCAGTCATAACCAAGTCCCTGCCATTCGTGTGATGTTGAGCGGAACACACGAGGATATGAAACAAATCGAAACAGACGGCAATTTAGACAAATGGTGCGCCGACAATTTGGATTGGCTCAAAAAAACTTTCGGTACGGAAAATCTTGTTTCAGCCGTTTTGCATTTGGACGAAAAGACACCTCACATTCACGCAACCGTAGTCCCGATTGTACAAGGCGAACGGAGAAAAGCCAAAGCGGAAAAGGATAATGACAAGAAGAAATACAAAAAGAAACCTGCAAATTCCGCCCGACTTTGTGCCGATGATGTGATGGCAAGGGATAAGCTAAAACATTGTCAGGACAGTTACGCCGAAGCGATGAATAAATACGGATTGCAACGCGGTATTGAAGGTTCAGAGGCACGACATGTATCCACGCAACAGTTTTACAGGGATTTACATCTGCAAAATGAAACGCTGAAAGAAGATATTGAAGACTTGACGGAACAAAAGCAGGAAGTTTACGGGAAAGTCCGCGACATGTACGACAAGAAAGATGAAGCACAGGAAAAATTTCTTGCAATGGACGAACATATCCGACAAAAGAATAATGAATTAGCCACAATTGAAACCAAACTAAAAACCGCCCAACAGGACTACGAGCCATACAAGGCGCAGGAAGAACTGAATTTGATTCATGAATTGTTTCCTATGATGAAAGAAAATTTGCGAATAGCGGAATTGTGCAGGAAAATAGGCATTGGCATCGAATATATTAAATTGTTATTCACAGGTAAGACCTTGACGGCTAAATCCTTTTCTTTCTTTTCGCCCGAACACAATCAAAAATTTACGGCAGAAAACATAAACCTGAAAATCGAAAAAGAGCAGGATAACCCGAATAGATTGCGCTTAACCCTCAATGAAATGAATATTTTGGACTGGTTTAGAGGGAAATATCAGGAAATTCATAGAAAAGTCGTACCTTTGCGGGCAAATCGCAAAACATTCAAATTATAAGTTATGATATTGAATGATAGAATAAAACAGTTGCGCGAAGACCGCCAAATTCCACAGCGACAATTGGCGGCAGCGTTGGATATTGATACTGCTTTATATTGCAAAATCGAAAAAGACGAACGCCGCGCCCGTAAAGAACATATACCTGTTATTGCCGAACTTTTGCAAGGCGATAGGGAAGAACTTTTAATACTTTGGCTTGCCGGCCAAGTAATTGCAGTGGTAGCGGATGAAAAAGAACTATCACATAAAGTATTGAATATTGCAAAGGAAAACATTAAGAAATAACAATATGGACAAAACTAATTTTTTAAACCTATTCGAGGAAAAACTTCGAGGTAGAATTATTGAATTTTGCAACAAAGTTAATGATTCAAAAGCCGATTTATATATTCTGATGGCAAGAAAAGCGGCTTGTTTTATTAACGCATTGGAAGAACTTTCAATGGTTGCTATAAATGGAGAAGTGATTTCTGAAAGGGTATTAGATACAGAAATAGACTGGTCAAATATCAGAAAAATTATTATCATTGATGATGTTATAATTTCTGGAACAACATTAAATAGGACAATCAAGAAGATAAAAGATAAAAATCCTGCAATCGAAATAAAAGTATTTGTATTAGGCATTAACGAAAAATGGTTTAATGAAGAACTTTTACAAGATGATACAGGAAAATCTTATTTAGAACTGCCGATAAAACCATTAGAAAACTCACAATGTATCAAATTAAGTGGCGATATTGTAAAAATGTTGGCAATGATGCCAACACCATACAATATCGATTATCCTATATACAATACATTAAGATTGAATAGTGAGGATTATACCACAATGTTGAATATGCCAAATTGGGAAATGAGTGATGTTTGCTCATACGAACAGATGAAACACAACATATTCACAAAAACATTTATCCCTACACACAACTGTTTGATTTCTTGTGGACACTTATTCTTTAATGATTTAATTAAAGATTCATTGTTGAAAATTAGAATATATGGCAAGAAAAAAGAAAAAGAAAAAGAAACTTTTCGTTTTTCTATTGTGCCTATGGCTATTCTACCACCTTTAAAAACAGAACAAATAATAGACCTATTTAATCATTTAGCTGCAGAAAAAGAACAAGCATTATCAAAGATATTAACTTCAATCACGGCAAAGTTAAGATTTATTCAATTCGTTATTGCAGACAGATTAGCAAATGTTTTTATTCAAGAATTTAATTATTTTACAGGTCAAAATACAGTTATTACTCGTCAATATAAGTCGCTAAGATTTTTGTTTCCGACTTGTATTACTAATGATATGTTGAAGGTTGCGGACAAAAGTATTTTGAATATTGATTTACAATATAACAAAACCGACATTCAATTAAAAAATGACATTCAATCCTCATATTCGATAGACAATTTTGTGGGAATCAATAATACATTAAATCTTCCATTTCTGAATATGTATTATGAACCCGAATTAAAAGCAAGAAAATTGGCAAAACAACACGGGGAAAATGTATTTGATATACCCGATTATAAAAAATGTCTAAATCGCCTAAATGAAGGTTACTCTTTGTTAGATTTGAAAAACTTATTGAATGCCTATTCGTCAGATATTCAAAAAAGAATTGTTTCTACATTTTTAGATAAAGCGATTGACAATGGAATTGCTGTGCCAATCACAGTTGAAGAAGAGAATGGAACAATATACAGAGCATACAGACACGGAGAAGATGTGCAATTTGGACAAAGAGAGGAGCGTTTATGTTACGAAATGTTTAATGCTTTCAATAAGCAAGTTGGTAAAGGTGAATGGCAAAAATTGTGGGTGGAAAAACTGATGGTGTTTTTGCTAAAAATCGGAGAAAACAAGTTTTTAACCCCAATACAAACAGATATAGCAAGTTACAGAAATATTGATGTAGCAAGTGTTAAATATTATTTTCAAGGTCCTGTAATAAAAAAAGTGCCTGTTGAAAAATTTGACAAAAATCCTTGTTTAGAATATGCCGATAGAGCAAATTGGCTTAGTAAAGATTTGTTATTATCCCCGTCTTCACCTTTAAAACAAACTTCCAACGGAATGTATTCTTTTGACAAAGAGTTGTTTGAAAAAAATAACAATAGCGATGAGGAAATAATAATTGAGAAAGATATGAAAAATGGAGCAGTTCAAATAGGGTCAATCTTTGGAATGTTGATACACAATTCTATTGAAAAGAAAACGCCTTGTATCAGTACAGATGATTTAATTGCTTTATCTTGTTGTTGTGAGCCGAAAGATGCTATCGGTGCATTAGCTGCAGAAATCAATTTGTCAAAACAATTATATGACGCAGTAGGATATGACAATAATGTTCAAAATATTTTAACAAAATTGCAGCAAAATAAAATTGACATAAAGGAGGGTATCAAACAAATACGCAAAAGTCCTATTTATAGAGCAATTAATGATGGACAAAGAAAATTCAAATGGTATAGAGAGCAATATCCGCACGAAATTATTAGGAGAGTAAGTTCAGAACTTGAAGATGATATTTACAAAGGTATATGGGATAGTTTTTGGTCGTCAAATCTCAGTTGGACAGAGGAAAGCGAAGATGAAAGAAAACTTACCCTCGCTAAAAAAGAGGGATTGTGGTTGCTTTGTGCAAATATCTATTTTCTAATTGCAGAATATTCTTTGTATGATTCCGAAGAAGAGAATAAAAAAGAAGACATTTTTAGGAAAGTAAACTATTTCTATCAAGAGATAAAAAACTTTGCGTCTAATAGTAAAGTTAGAGAAATTATTCCTTTTGTTCAAAAATTTATTGACAAAAGGACTGACAATGATTATATCAAAATATTATTTGGTATAACTAAATTAAAAATAGATTCTTTATTTAGTCAAGCGGACGAAATTATTAATGAGGCAAAAATGTTTTATGAAAATTACCAACGCTTTCCCGATATGAGTTACTATACTACTGCATTATATGTAGATTGCCAAGATGAGAAATATATTAAATTTGTTGATAATCTGTTTAAGTCCGTTTGCTTTAGAATTACAAAATCTTCAACACAGCAAAATGCAACTTTAAAGGAATTACCTAAATATGACAATAGTTACCCAGAAAAAAGAGGAGAGTGGTATATTGGTAAAGGAAAAGATGCCGCATTTTGGATTTTGCAATTTGCAAAGGAAATTATCAACAATTTGAATGGAAAAGATTACTTTAAAATTTACTATTTTGCTGATTTATTGTCAAACGATTATGCTGTCAAAGTTATTGATGATTTTCAATTCAAATATGATAATTTTTGGGATTTTGTTTTACAGTTTTCAGAAATAATTCATAGTTCTGATTTTCAAAACAATACAATATATGAAATTAGAAATTCATATATGGATAAAACTATCATTAACGAAAATGATGGATTTAATCAATTCACATTAAACGATACAAAAGAAATAGAAATACGACTTCCGAATATGCAAAAACATAAATTAACAGAATATAAAAATGCCGTTACATACGGTCAGAGCATAGAAAGGTTTAATATTGGTGTTATAACTATTGTAACAGAAGAAGTACAAGCCGTTATATCTGAATTTGGGCTTACTAATCGTACAAAAAAAGAGGGTAGATTTTTTGATGAAGGCAACATTAATTTACAAAATGGGAAAAATTTAAAAATTGTACATTCACAAAGTACAGGTCAAGGAAATATTCCAATAGTAAACGCCTATCAATCAATGATAAGAAATTATACTCTCGATTATGTTGTATTGTTGGGTATTGCAGGTAGTATCAAAAGTGATATTAAATTATGTGATGTTATAATTGGTACAAATGTAATCTATTATGAAAAGCATAAAGAAACAAACGGAGGCGTACAACAAAGACGAGGCGAGTTTTATAATATGTCATTTGATATGCAACAATTTATCAATCGTTTCTTTGTGTGTAATAACGAACCAGCCAAATTTGATTCAAGTGAGAATTCTACCACACCTACATTTGGAACACACAGATGCCCAATAGGTTCAGGCGAAGCCGTTATTGCTAATAATTTATCAGAGACAAAGAAATGGCTGTTAGAAGTACATAGCAAAACGGGAGTAGTAGAAACAGAATCTGCGGGTTTCTGTCAAGTTTTTTCTGAAACAAAAAACATATCAGAGGGAATGGATATTATTCTTATTAGAGGAATTTCAGACCACGCAGACTGCGATAAAGATGACAAATGGCGTTTGCCAGCGTCTAAAAATGCAGTAATTGCACTGAAAAGGTTGTTAGAAATAATTTATGAATAATTATTATATTTTGTTGTAAGCAATGAACTTATAAAAATAAACCTTATGCCCTCACCTCAAAACATAGAATACAGCAAGCCAATGACCAAACAGAAATTGTTGGAACATTTACAAGATATAGAATGGGACAATTTTGAAGTCAAAACAGCCCGTACAGATGTTCCGAAAGACGTTTGGGAAACAGTTTCTGCTTTTTCCAACACTTCGGGAGGCTGGATTGTGTTCGGCGTGTCGCAAAAGAAGAAAACGTTTGATATTGTTGGCGTTGATGACGTTGAAAAATTGGAAAACGATATGCTTACAACGCTGCGTTCCAAGACTAAATTCAATATCAAATTGTCGCCACAGGCAAAGAGATATAAGATTGACGGCAAAAATGTTTTGGCGTTTTACATTCCGTCTTCCGATATTAAACCTGTGTATTTCAATGGTGTACAAAATACTTTTATTCGCACAGGCAGCGGCGACCAACAGGCAAGCGAGTTTGAAATCAACGCCCTTTATCGCGACCAAGCCTTCGGCTCAATGTCGGAAAAGGTAGTTGAAGGCACGTCGGTTGATTCGCTTAACAAAGCCTCATACAAGCGTTTCCGTGAATATCTGAAAGGATTTAATCCCAATTTGCATTACAATACGATGGACGATGACGAGTTTAATCAGCGGTTGAAAATTGTAACCGACGGAAAACTGACTTATGGCGGACTGTTATTTTTGGGTACAAATGCCGCGATAACCGACCATTTTTCAGATTTCAGAGTTGATTATTTAGAAATTCCCGCTACAAACTACGCCAATGCCGAGCCGCGTTATACGTTCAGAGTGGAAGAACAGGAAAATCTTTGGGAATACTATTTTGTGCTGTTTCAACGCCTGCGAATTTACGCCAACAACCCGCTTACAATCGGCGAAATGGGAATCGGACACGAAGACACAAAAGAAATAGATGCTTTGCGTGAAGCATTGGTAAACCTGCTCATTCACTCCGATTATTTCAGCCCGATGAAACCGCGAATCAGGGTCTTTACCAACCGCATTGAATTTGAAAATCCGGGAAAATTGCCTCGCACTGTTGAAGAACTGATGAAAACCGACGAAACTTTGCCGAGAAATCCGGTTTTGGCAAAATTTTTCCGTTTGGCGAAACTTTGTGAAAGTGCAGGTTACGGATTTGACAGAATGCTGCAATGGAAAAAGCAAACAGGGAATGAAGTCCTGTTTGAAACCTCTATCGACAAAACAAAATTTACTTTTATGCTTGATACCACAAAAGCAATCGGAGAAGAAAGTGGTACGGAAGGTGGTACGATAGATGTCGTAAAGAATGTCGTAAGTGATGTCGTAAAGAATGTCGTAAGTGATTTGACAGATAGACAGCATATTATATTAAATTTAATGAGTGATTTACCTTCTATTACGGCAGAAAAAATGTCGCAAAGATTATCCGTTGCACAACGTACCATTCAACGCGATATACAAATACTTACAAAGTTGGGTATTGTTATCCGTGAGGGCGGACGCTTTGACGGAAAATGGGTAATTTTTGACAAAGAAAAAGAATGAAAAAACTTGGGCTGCCTATAACGGCTACGCCGTTGGCTGTAATCTTGGCGAAGCAACTGCGAAATGTAAATGTTTGAAAACAAATGGTAAAATGGATTGGTATTCTCTAATTACAAATAAAGACTTTAGAAGTAACTTGATATCAGAATGGGAATCGCTTCTGTCTGAGAATAAAACGGAGAACCATTATCATAAATTTTTAAATGATAATGCGGGAGTTTTTTTAGGGAATGATAATTGCCATTTAGTGATTTCAAAATTAAAATTAGGAAGTGAATTGGAAACGGATTTTGTTACTCTTTCCGATGGATTTAGTAATGGAAACTTATTTGAACTAATAGAAATTAAGCGCCCAGATATAGAATTGTTTTCAGAAAGAGGAACTATTAGTTCTGATTTCAATCGGGCAATTCAGCAGATTCGAGATTGGAAACGCTGGTTAATTGATAATCCTTCTTGGGTTAGAAAATATTTGCCAACCGTAAATACGAGAATTATTCATAAAAGTAATTTCAATTTTAAAATTATAATTGGGAGAAGAATTGCAAATTCCCACAGCATAGATAAAAGAAATCAAATTGCGAATGAAATTGGAGCGGAAATAAGGTCATTTGATTATTTAACAGAAAAACTAAAAACGCGATTGTTTTATCCAATGGCTTGGCTTGAAAATGGGATAGAATATTACGAAAAAAGTATAGGAAATCCTTTTTTTAAAGCAATATCAGATTCTCGATGGAAAAAATTCTGTTTGTCAAACGATATAACAAATTGTCATTTTTATAGCCACCACTATGAAGAAATACTTAAAATGAGAAAATATAATAAATTAATCAAAATAACCAAAATCTAATGAATTTGGTTATAATTGACCGAATAAACAAGGAATATCACCCTTATATTTACGTTTCAGAAAAGATTGAAATGTTCATAAGAGATAATGTGATAAAAATTAACAACGAAAACAAAACCTATCTGGAAGTTTATACAGATATAAAAGCTCAATATCTTGAGGATGAAGGCTTTTATATGTTTGGCAAAACTTTGTGAAAGCGCAGGTTACGGATTCGACAAAATGCTGCAATGGAAAAAGCAAACAGGAAATGAGGTCCTGTTTGAAACCTCTATCGACAAAACAAAATTTACTTTTATGCTTGATACCACAAAAACAATCAGGGAAGAAAACTTTACAGAAAACAACCAGAAAACTGTGGAGGAAGTGAAGTAACAGCCCCCTAAATCCCCCATGGGGGACTTACAGTATAGGAAACCCGCAGTAGAAGATTTTTTTACTGCGGGTTTTTGTTTCTATGTGTTTTGATGCGTAGTGATTTCTTTATATTTGTATCTCCCCCCCGTCGCAAATCTAGCGATAGCGGTAACTTGCACCAATAATTTCCGAAGTTTATAACTTCGTGGCAGGTGAAAACTGCATGCATTCCGAAAAATAATTTACTCTAAAACTTGCCCATTCAATAAATAACAGCTATATTTGCGCCGATTCTAAATTCAATTGCGAATTTGTCAAATCATGTATTATGGAACTGATATACAGAAATTTAAAATTGGCAATAAGTGATGCAATACCCTACTTTCCTGTAATAACGGTAACGGGGCCAAGGCAATCAGGAAAAACAACCCTTTGTCGGGAACTCTTTCCCGAAAAGCCGTATATCAATTTGGAAGACATTGATACAAGGGAAAAAATCAGTCAGGATACCCGAAAATTCTTGGACGAATATCCTGACGGACTTATCATTGATGAAGCTCATCATTACCCTGATTTATTTTCTTATATTCAAGTTACAGTTGATGAATTTCCGGACAGGAGATACATATTGACCGGCAGCAGCAATTTTTCCCTGCTCGAAAAAATCACGCAATCGCTTGCCGGACGAACTGCCCTGTTCACACTTTTACCTTTATCTTTACATGAACTTGGTAAAAAAATAAACGAAGTATCTACCGACACGCTTATCCTGAATGGAAGTTATCCGGCTATCTGGGCAAAAAACACACCACGAAATATATTTTACAGGAATTACTATACTACTTGCATTGAACGAGATGTTCGTCAGATAGTGAATGTGAAAGACATAAATTTGTTTCAGAAATTTGTCCGCTTAACTGCCGGTCGAATTGGGACGGAATGTAATTCCTCTGCATTATCTAATGAAGTAGGAGCAGTAGCCAATACTATAACACATTGGTTCAGCGTTTTGGCAGCTTCCTATATTGTTTACTTACTGCCGCCCTATTACGAAAATATTGGCAAGCGTTTAGTTAAATCGCCAAAAGTGTATTTTTACGATACCGGTTTAGCGTGTTACCTGTTGGGCATAGAAACAAAGGAACAGTTAAGTGTGCATCCGCTTCGGGGAGCGTTGTTTGAAAACATGGTTATTAATGAAGCCATGAAAGAACGGTTTAACATCGGCAAAGAAGCCAATCTGTTCTTTTTCAGAGACAGGTCGCAAAAAGAAGTCGATTTGATTCATGTACGCGGGCATGATTTGAATATTTATGAAATCAAATCGGCTAAAACCTATCACAAGGAATTTTATAAAGGAATTGATTACCTGAAAGATATTTTTAAAGAAAGAATCACACGCTCAGCGCTTATATTCGATGGAAAATCCGAAATGCCGGTACAACAAGATGGCGTGTATAATTTCCGTCATTTTTTCTTGGAAAATTGATATTCCAACACCCTTGAAAACCCTTTTTTCAAGCATCGACATAGATTGGACGACAACCATTGCTCATTTGAGAAAAGAAGCTCTAACCCTCTCCCTCGAAACGGAAAGAGGATATGTGCTATTAACATACCGCGTGAAAATAATTTCGTACTTTTCCCCTATAAATTTTGAATAACATTTTTATGCATTTGTGTGTAATCTGAAGATTTCATGCTAACTTTGTCCGATATTTGACAAATCAAATATTTGTATGTCAATACGAATTAATAAATTGATTTATATATACGATACCATTGTTACTCTTTGGCTTGCCGATAAAATCGTTGCAGCTATTGGGGAAGAAATGGAGTTGACGGGGAAAGCGATGAAGATTGCAAAAGAAAATTTGAAAAAATAAAATGAACTCAACGATAAACATATCTTCGTTAAATGAAAAACAACAGGAAGCGGTTATCAGTCGAGATAAGCGGTTGCTTGTGCTGGCAGGCGCCGGTTCGGGCAAGACAATGACATTGCTGCAAAAAATTGTTTATTTAATTGAAAACGAAAGTGTTAAATCAAAAAATATTCTTGCTGTAACTTTCACTAAAAATGCGGCAAATGAAATGCTCGACCGCTTAATAATTTCGTCCGATAAAACAGGAAATTACGCGCAAAAACTTGCCGACAAACAAATTACAGAAAAAGACAAAAATTTATTGCGATTAGAATATCAAAACAAATATCAATGGATTAAAGCATTGACAATTAGAACTTTTCATAGTTTATGTTTTAAGATTTTGAGAGATTACGGAGCAAATGAATTTGACAATAAATTTAAAATTCTGGGCGAAGACAAGTGGAACGAGAATGACGAATTTGCTGAACACAAAGCAAAAGAAACTGTTTTTGAAGTTTTTCATAAAATAGTAATTCAACAATGTGACGATGAAAAATTTCTATTTGCTCTGAAACGTTATATCCTTGACTATTTTGTAGATAAAATTCATATCAAGACCGACAAATCCTATTGTTACGAAAAATTATACACCACGCTTGACGGCACAAAAGTCCGCTCAAAATCGGAACAGTTTATTGCCGACTGGTTTTTCCGCAACAATATTCGTTATGTTTACGAAGGGAAACGGCAGGTTTCGGAAAAAGGGTTTACATTTCAGCCCGACTTTTATTTGCCCGAAGCCAATATTTACATTGAACATTTAAGCAATTTAAGTTATCCTCTGAAAGATAAACAATCAGCATGTAAAAAAGCCGGTTTTACAATGGAATATACTTATGAAAAGGACACTCATGATTCAGCTCTTTTCAGTCATATTCTGGAAAATATTGTAAAAAACAGATTGTCAGAGAATTATCAGCCTCGTAAATTGACTTATCAAGAAGCGTTCAACGGTTTTTACAATCATATCGACGAATTTATAAAAATGGCAAATCGCGTTATGGATATGATTAAAGTTGAAAACGCAGACATTCAGCAAATTGCACAAAAAGGACAAGCAGACCAGCACGAACGGGTTCGCGATTTTTACACACTCGCTATTCCAGTAATTCAAAAATTTAATGGATATTGCGTTGATAAATCTTACCTCGATTTTAACGATTTGCTCATTCGTTGTATTGCGTTGTTGAAAAACGAAAAAGATATTGCAAAAATTCTGAAAGACCGGTTCAAGTATGTGTTAGTCGATGAATTTCAAGATGTTAACAGTTTACAAGTGGAATTTATCAAACTTTTGTTGACTGAAGAAACACAACTTTTCTGTGTTGGCGACGATTGGCAAAGTATTTACGGATTTCGCGGCTCTGACGTGAGTTATATTGTTGAATTTGAGAAACATTTTAATCCTTCAAAAGTAATCACGCTGAATATCAATTATCGAAGCACTCAAAACATTGTCGATGCAGGAAATGAGGTAATTAAGCACAATAAATTTAAAATTGACAAAGAAATTTTTGCAATAAAACCAACTTTACAGAAGATAATGCTTTTCTCGGCTTCCGAAGAAGAAAACAGCATTGAAGAAACCTTAAATTTCTGTGTGTCTCAGGTTGTGAAGTTGCAAAAAGAGGGCTACACGAGCGATGATATTTTATTTCTGTATAGACGAAATCACATGTTTCGTCCAAATTTTAGCGACGCTTTCAAAAAAGCAGGAATAAAAGTGCAGACAAAAACCATTCATGCCGCCAAAGGATTGGAGGCAAAAGTTGTTTTTATTATTGGGCTGACAGACGGTTCCGGTGGTTTTCCTGATATTTGGCTCGAAGACCGTATTTTTCAAGTTATTAAACGAGCAAATCACGAATTGTTGATGGAAGAAGAACGCCGACTTTTTTATGTGGCGGTTACTCGTGCCAAAGAAAAACTTTTCTTGATTTCTCGCAAAGGCAATGAATCAAGTTTTATCAGTGAAATTCCCGAAAATCTGCTTGAAAGGATAGATAAACCGATAGATTTAATCAAAGAAAAAGTATTTTTGTGCAATAATTGTCAGAAACAAATAGACAAATCACATAAATTTTGCCCGCATTGCGGAGAGAAAAATGAGCAATAACACAAAAATATCCATTCGTTTTTTTGACGACCGCGAAGTTCGTGCTGTTTGGGACGAAGAGAACAACAAATGGTGGTTTTCCGTTTTAGATATTGTCGCTGTTCTTACCGACCAAGACGAATACACTAAAGCACGAAACTATTGGAAATACCTCAAAACCAAGCTGAAAAAAGAAAACAGTGAGTTGGTTAGTGCCACTACCCAACTGAAACTTCTGGCGAGCGATGGCAAGCGCTACTTAACCGATATACTTGATTATGACGGCATTATTGCGCTTGGCAAACAATTTCCCGGCAAAAAGGCAAACCGGTTTATTGAATGGTTTACTTACGGCGACGAAAGTATTGACGGAAAAAGTAAAACAAAAGCCTATGCCTTGTTCGAAAGTTCTTTTATTGATAGCATAGAAGTGGGGACAACCAAAGGTTTACAGCAAGTTCACGCCTATCTGTTCGGCGGACTTTACGATTTTGCGGGACAAATAAGGCAGAAGAACATTTCAAAAGGCGGCTTTCAGTTTGCTGTATCACACTTTCTCGGCAACACGCTGAAAGAGATTGAACAAATGCCTGATAATACTTTCGACGAGATTGTCGATAAATATGTGGAGATGAACATTGCCCACCCATTTATGGAAGGTAATGGACGAAGCACACGGATTTGGCTGGATTTGATACTGAAAAAGCAGCTGAAAAGATGCGTGGATTGGAGCAAGATTAACAAAAAAGATTATTTGGGAGCAATGGTAAAAAGTTCTATAAACAGTACGAAACTGAAGAATTTACTGAAAAATGCCCTTACAGATGAAATCAACAGTCGCGAAATGTTTATGAAAGGTATTGACTATTCGTATTACTATGAAGAAAATGAATAGTTTATCACTACCCATTCACCGCAAAAAACCGTCCCACAATATACCTTTGCGCCTCGGGCGAATACAACAACGATTGGTATTTTCTGCCGTCTTCGGAGGTTCTTTCTTCGGCTCTGATTCCTTTTTCTTTTCCCAGTTCGGTAACGGCCCGGGCATTTTTGCCCAGGTTATCGAGGATGTTGGTTAGCAGGCCTTCTTCTACCAGAAAATCGTTGAGCTTTTTGGCCGTGATTGGCTTGAGGTTGCGGGTCATCAAATCGACATTGATTTTATCGGCTATAACGCTGACGGGAACAAGCTCGTCGCTGATAGGGCTTTGCAACAAATTTGCCGTTGCATTTGGTGTCGTTTCACTCTCCAGTTCTACGTTATTATTGGCTAAGAAGTTATTGATTACTTTCGTAAACGCCTCGCCGTAACGCTGTTGTTTCTGTTCGCCCACTCCCGATACTTTCAAAAAATCGGCTGCCGTTCGGGGCAGTATTCGGCACATATCCACCAACGAGGAGTCGGGAAATATCACAAAGGCCGGCACATTCTGACTGTCGGCAATTTCCCGCCTGAGCGCCCTCAGTTGTTCGTAGAGTTGGTTGTTTATGTTGTAGTAAACGGCTGTTTCTCCGCCTCTTCGTTCTCTTGTCTGTCGGGCTTCGGCCTTTTCTATTCTTTCGCGTTTGGCTACCAGATTTCGCTTCATTGTCAGCTGCTCTTTTCGCCTTAAAACGGCATCCGATTTTGGCGTCAGTTTGCTAATGGGGTATTTATCTCCCGTAACAAAAATGTAGTCGTTCTCGACCAGAAAGTCAAAAACCTCGGCAACTTCCTGCTCGCTCTCCGTACAGATATTGTAGGTGGAAAGCTGGTCGAACCGCCATTTTAGTACCCGGGCGCTTTTACTTCCACGCAGCGTGTCGATAATCAGTCCTTTCCCAACCCGTTCCTGTGTTCGCGAGATGCACGAAAGTATTTTTTGAGACAATATGGTGATGTCCACCCTTTCGCTCTCATTGTTGCAATTGCCACATTCACAACAACTTGTGTGCTTGTCGCGTTCCTCGCCAAAGTAGTTTAGCAGAATGGCTCTCAGGCACAGGTTTGTTTTGCAATACATTTCCATCGCCTGCAAACGCTCTTTGGCTTTGGCTTTTAACTCGGCTTTCAGGGCTTCGTCCACCGGTTCTTTGTTGTCGTCCAGGTCAATCAGGTAGAGATTTGTTACAATATCCTGTCCCGAAAATAGGAGCGTACACTCGGCCCTGCTCCCATCGCGACCGGCTCGTCCCGCCTCCTGATAATAGCTTTCGATGTCTTTGGGCATGTTGTAATGGATGACAAAGCTCACATTTGATTTGTCGATGCCCATGCCAAAAGCGTTGGTCGCGACAATCACATTGATGCGGTCGAAAAGAAAATCCTCCTGATTCTGAGTGCGTTCCTGCTGCAGAAGTCCGGCATGATAGGGAGCAGCTTTCAGCCCGCGCTCTTTTAACTTTTCGGCCACTTCTTCCACCGTTTTTCGGGTAGAACAATAGACAATTCCAAATTCGTTGGTATGTTTATCCAGAATTTCAAACAGCGTCCGGGTTTTGTTTCTGGGCGTTTTCACCTCAAAAAAGAGATTCTTCCGGTCGAAACTGGCGACCACCACCCGGGGATTGTTCAGCTTTAGCGAAAGCAAAATATCCTCTCTGACACGCGGAGAAGCCGTTGCCGTGAATGCCGAAACCACAGGGCGCAGCCTCAACCTGGCTATAAAATCGGGAATTTTGGCATAGCTGGGTCTGAAATCCTGTCCCCATTGCGAGATACAGTGCGCCTCATCAATGGTTATCATGGAGATGTCGGCCTGCTGCGCATAGTCCAGAAAATCGACGGCATCCAAGCGTTCCGGCGCCACATAAAGCAGTTTATACTGATTATTCCGCGCCTGATTCAAAATTTCCCGCTGTTCGGAAAGAGTTTGAGAGCTATTCAGAAAAGCGGCCTTAATACCACTTTGGCGAAGCGCGCTAATCTGGTCCCGCATAAGCGAGATAAGCGGCGAAATCACCAAGGTAGTACCCCCGAACAACATGGCAGGAAGCTGAAAACAAATAGACTTACCCGCTCCGGTAGGCATCACGGCGAGGCAATCGCGATGCGCTAAAATAGCATCCACAATTTCGGCTTGGTTGCTCCTGAAAGCGCTATGCCCAAAATAGGTCTTTAATACGCGCAATTTCTCGTCAGTAATCTCCGTCATAATGATAACTTTAATATTTGCTGCAAAGATAGGGATTATGTTTAAAAGATATTCATTATTTTTGTTATCCATATAGGGCAAACGCATGAAAAATTTTACGGCTTATGCCTTTCTGTAAGGTTGCTGATTGGGCTGGAGATTTGACTACGTCGATTTTCAATTCTCGCTACGCTCGAAATGACAGTCTCTTTTTAGGAGAGGGGAGGAAGAAGCGGCGGCTTCGCCGCCGCTTCCTCATCCCTTAAACCACTAACAGGCGAGCCATTCCGACCAAAGGGAGGAATCTCATTCGTAATAGTAGTTCTAAAATTTTTCATGCGAATTGCCCTCGTTTCCCCTATAAATTTTGAATTACATTTTTATGTGTTTGTGTGTAATCCGAAGATTTAATGCTAACTTTGTTCATCTCAAAAAATAAACAATGATATACGATATTGCGATAATTGGGGGAGGGCCTGCCGGTTACACTGCCGCAGAAAGGGCTTCGGCTAACGGACTGAAAACGGTTCTCTTCGAGAAAAAAGCGATTGGCGGAGTTTGCCTCAACGAGGGATGCATCCCTACAAAAACGCTTCTGTATTCGGCAAAAGTGCTGGATACCATTAAATCTGCGGGCAAATACGGCGTTTCGGTTGATGGACAGGCAAGTTTTGATTTGGGTAAAATCATTGCCCGAAAAAATAAGACGATAAAGAAACTGGCTGCCGGCATCCGTATGCGATTGAGCGGTCATGGCGTGGAACTGCTTACAGGTGAAGCCGCTATTTTGGACGAAAAGGACGGATTTATTACATTATCGTGCAACGACAAGTTGTATCAGGCGAAAGATGTATTGCTTTGTACAGGTTCCGAAACAATCATTCCAGCCATCAAAGGCCTGTCGGATGTGGAGTTTTGGACATCGAAAGAGGCGCTTGAAAATAAAGAATTGCCCCAATCGCTCGCCATCATCGGAGGCGGAGTTATCGGCATTGAGTTTGCTTCATTTTTCAACAGCTTGGGCGTGAAAGTAAGCGTCATCGAGATGATGCCCGAAATTTTGGGCCTTATGGACAACGAACTATCGGCCTTGCTGAGAAGCGAATACGAGAAAAAAGGCATTGACTTTTACTTGGGAACCAAAGTAACAGAAGTTACTTCCACCGGCCTTGTCGCCGAAAAAGACAGCGAAAAAATAAGCATAGAGGCCGAGAAGATACTTGTCGGCATCGGACGGAAGCCGGTTAGAAACACCGGCTTGGAAAACCTGAATATCGAACTTTTCGGGATTGGAGTTCGGGTGAATGAATTTATGCAAACGAGCCACCCGCACGTTTATGCCTGCGGAGATATTACCGGCTACTCGCTTTTGGCGCATACGGCTGTGCGTGAAGCAGAAGTGGCCATAAATCACATTTTAGGGCTGGACGATGCCATGAGTTACAAAGCCATCCCCTCAGTGGTTTATACCAATCCCGAAATAGCAGGCGTTGGGCGAACCGAAGAAGAACTATCGGCTGAAAACAGCATTTACAGCGTATTGAAATTGCCGATGTCGTATTCCGGCAGATTTGTTGCCGAAAACGAATTGGGGAACGGCCTGTGTAAGCTGATTGTTGATGAGAACAAAAAAGTAATTGGTTGCCATATACTGGGAAATCCGGCATCCGAGCTGATTGTTATTGCGGGCATTGCCATCGAAAAAGGATACACTGTTGATGAATTTCGGAAATTTGTTTTCCCGCATCCGACAGTTGGCGAAATTTTACACGAAACATTGTATATATGATAGAAGAAACACCCTACCCCGAAATTTTAAAGACACGAAGATATGTCATGTACCCCGATAAGGATATTGATGATATGAAACTGCCCGAAGATGAACAGGGCTTGCATCCGGGATATTACGAATGGTGATGGAGAAAAATATTTCCGAATAAAATAAATCAGGGCAAACGCATGAAAAATTTAGTACTACTGTTACGGATGGGATTCCTCCCTTTGGTCGGAATGACTAGCTTGTTAGTGGTTTAAGGGATGAGGAAGTGGCGGCTTCGCCGCCACTTCCTCATCCCCTCTCCCCAAAAGGAGACTGTCATTTCGAGCGTAGCGAGAATTGAAAATCGACGTAGTCAAATCCCTGCTCACATCAGCAATTTTACCGAAAGGTATAAGCAGTAAAAATTTTCATGCGTTTGCCCTGTAAAATAAATCTAAAAACTTTTCAGGACAATTTATAACACTTATCTTTGTGATATGTATTATATAACATACCAATAGAAAAAAACCGAAAATATGAGCTATTTAATTAAACCGAAACAATACCGTCCCCTGCTCAATTTGCAACAAACAGAGCTTGGTATTAAACAAGTAAAAGATTTCTTTCAACAAAATCTGGCCTCGGAACTACGCCTCAGGCGAGTTACCGCACCGCTGTTTGTGCTGAAAGGAACAGGAATCAACGATGACCTGAACGGTGTGGAACGCGCCGTGAATTTCCCGATAAAAGACATGGGCGATGTGCGCGCCGAAATCGTGCATTCGCTGGCCAAGTGGAAACGCCTGACTTTGGCCGACTACAAGGTGAACACGGGTTATGGTCTGTACACCGACATGAACGCCATTCGCGCCGACGAAGAGCTGGGTAACTACCACTCGCTGTATGTCGATCAGTGGGATTGGGAACGGGTAATGGCTCCCGATGAACGCAAGCTCGATTTCTTGAAAAACGTTGTAACCCGCATATACGCCGCTCTGGTTCGTACCGAATACCTTGTTTTTGAAGTATTCCCCTCCATAAAGCCTATATTGCCGAGCGAAATCACATTTATCCACTCGGAAGAATTATTGCAAAAATATCCCAACCTGACGGTGAAGGAACGCGAAAGCAAGGCCGCAAAAGAATACGGCGCTATTTTCATCATCGGAATAGGTGGCGCATTAAGCAACGGCGAACCGCACGACGGACGCGCTCCCGACTACGACGACTGGACGACAGAGACCGAAAACGGCTATCATGGACTGAACGGCGACCTCGTGGTTTGGAATCCGGTATTGGAGCAAGCTTTGGAATTGTCTTCCATGGGAATCAGGGTGAACAAAGAAACATTGATCAGCCAGTTAAAGGTTTCGGGACAGGAAGCCAGAAAAGATTTATACTTCCATAAACGCTTGTTGGATGGGGAATTACCCCAATCAATCGGTGGCGGAATCGGCCAATCGCGCTTGTGTATGTTCTTGCTCCGTAAAGGACATATCGGCGAAATTCAAGCCAGCATCTGGCCGGAAGAAATGCGCGTAGAAGCCGAAAAATACGGAATGCCGCTGATATAAAATAAGTTGAATTAGGGAACATAGTAAGCATTCGGCAATCTACCCTTGCGGATTTTTTTCCGCCCAGTTCATAGGGAGCAAATCGGCTAGTTCGTTTACTTTGTGTTCATTGATACGATTCAGGACATCGGTCAACCATTCTGTCGGATT